>CAYGNS010000235.1:0-4816 GCA_964351295.1 uncultured Gammaproteobacteria bacterium | reverse complement strand
CTATTGGAATTCGTTATTCAGCCGCTGTCCGTGTTCCCGCAGATTGATCTAGTGGCGGAACTTCCCAATTCCCTGTACACCTTTTATCAAGAGCGTTACGGCATTTCGATTATAAGCGCGCGTGACGAATTACGCGCACTCGAGTTGCCTAGCGATTTAGCGCACCATCTGAGCTTGCCGCCAGCGCATCCGGTGCTGGTGGTCGATCGCTTGAGCATCAATATTGACGGTCGTGCCGTTGAATGGAGTACTGCGTATTGCAGCACTGAAGCGTTTTCTTATGTGGTCAACTTGAAGTAAACCACTTCTGGTTTGGCTGGTTCTATTAGCTGATTTTTGAACTAAAATTTATGAGTGCTCTGGCAAGTCAGTATTTGCAGTCTCCTGATTGGAACACAATTGAACCGTTGCGCTTGCTTGGCGAGTGGCAGCTACAAGAGGACTATTCGCTGCTGATAATTAGCGAGCAGGGGCCGCTCACGTTCAGTATTGTTCAACTAGAGGACCATCTGGCATTGCGACTGTCATCGGTGCCAAGCCAACGTGTTGACTATGGCTTGTTGGTAAGCCAGCCAGCAAACCTTAAGCCTGAGGTGGTTGCAAGTGCCACGGGGCTAGAGATATCAGCAGGCGATGTAAAAGTTTTAGTGGGGTTCGAGCCCTTCACCATAGAGCTTTACTATCAAGACGCGAAACATGCTTTACGTTCGCCCACTGACAGTCATTTTGAGCGTTTACATCGTTTACCACCTTTGGCGAAAACGCCGCATGGCTGGTTTGTTAGTGTGGACCTTAGCTCTAATCAAAGCGTGTATGGTTTGGGCGAGAAATGGGGTAAGCTGGATAAGCGTGGACAACTGGTGCGGTCGTACAACCATGACGCCTTAGGGGTAAACGCAGAGGTTTCTTATAAAAATACGCCGTTCTGCTGGTCGCCCGAAGGGTGGGGCGTATTCGTGCATACGCCGGCTTCGGTAACACACGCGGTGGGTTATGCGCCGTGGTCACAACGTAGTTATGTGATGTTGGTTGAGGATGACTGCCTGGACGTGTTCTTCTTGTTGAGCGCGCGTAGTAGCTCCGAGCACAATGCGGGTGCCGCCCTACTCAGGCAATATACCGAGCTCACCGGCCGAGCCCCACTCCCGCCTCTGTGGAGTACGGGTGTCATTCTGTCTAAAGCGTATTATCAAGACAGTCAGGAAATTTTGTCGGTAGCACATGATGTGCGTAAGCGGAAAATGCCGTGCGATGTCATTACCTTTGATGGTCGAGCTTGGCAAGACACACCAACCCGTTTTGCATTTGAGTGGGATCCCGCCCGTTACCCCGATCCCCAGCCGGTGCTTGATGAGCTCAAGTCGCTGAATTTCAAAATCTGCGTTTGGGAATATCCACTTATTTCGAAAGCGCACCCGTGGTTTAACGAATTTGCCGAGAAAGGATGGCTACTAACGGATCGACGCACGGGCGCCGCTTATGAGTATGTTTGGGATCAACAAGCATTTGGCAAAGTTCTGACACCCCTACCCAATTCAGGCATTGTCGACTTTACCCATCCCGACGCCTACGCTTTTTGGCGCGATGCGCATAAGCCATTGTTTGCGGCAGGCGTTGATATGATTAAGGCTGACTTCGGCGAACAAATAGAAGACGACAACATGCAAGCGGCCAATGGCGAAACTGGTCGCGCCTTGCATAATGTGTATGCCTATTTGTATAACCGCTGTGTGTATGAAGCGGCTGAGCTTTATGCGCCGTCGGGACCGTTTTTGTTTTCACGTTCTAGCTGGACAGGCTGTCAGCGCTTCAATAGCCAGTGGGGGGGCGACCCGCAAGCTGATTGGGAGGGAATGATCTCTAATATTCGCGGTGGCTTGTCGTGGGGTCTTAGCGGCGCGCCTTTTTATGCCACCGATGTGGGTGGCTTTTACAAAGATCGACGCGATGACGCCTTGTATGTACGTTGGGCGCAAGCGGGAATATTTTCCGCCCATTTTAGATTGCACGGGATTGGCGCACGCGAGCCCTGGTCCTATTCCGAATTGGCTGCGCAGGCCGTGCACAATGCGCTGCAATTGCGGTATCGCTTGCAAGCTTACTTGTATCGCACCATTAAACAAGCGCATGTCACAGGGCTGCCCGTACAGCGCAGCATGGCGTTGGCTTTTCCAGGTGAAAAGCAGTCTTGGGCGTTTGAAAATCAATTCATGTGTGGCGACGACTTATTAGTGGTGCCCTGTTTCGACCCCGATGGCTGGGTTGAGTTCTATTTGCCGAGTGGCCATTGGTATCCCTTCGAGCCCGATGTGGACCACAGTCATGATGTGATGGTGGGGCCAAAAGTGATTCGCAGACAACTCAGGTTGGAGCAAATGGCCGTCTTCGCGCGTTCGGGTACGCGTATCGAGCTAAGCCCCGCGATGGAGTTCACGCCGGATATTGAGCAGCCGCTCATCGACAAAACGTGGATAGCCACCTCGAAAAATTAATATCGGGCGAACCCGCGATGTTGCGTGGGGTGGGTAGCGCTAAAACCTGAAACTGGTGTTTCAGCTCATTGTCTTTGCCGAATGGCCCATGCTAGGGCTGCTCTACAGATAGTCTCAGCGACGTTATAAGCATTACAACGCGTCGCTAGGCATAACAATAAAAATTAGCAGCAAACTACTAGCAGCAAACTACTAGCAGCAAACTACTAGCAGCAAACTAAAGGAGCGATATGGAGTCGAATCAATTGTTATTTACCTTATTGTCATGCGTATTTTTTATGGGCTTGGTGGGATGGATTTCTTATCAAAAAACCAAAGGGAGCGTGGATGATAAAGATGGCTATTTTTTGGCAGGTCGCGGTTTAACCGGCACCTTTATCGCGGGCTCTATGTTGCTGACCAATTTGTCGGCCGAGCAATTGATTGGTCTCAACGGCTCAGCTTATGGATTTAATATGAGCGCGATGGCGTGGGAGGTCACGGCGGGCTTCGCCACCATTGTGATGGCCGTGCTCTTTTTACCCCGCTATTTACGCGGTGCCTTTACCACCTTGCCGGGCTTTCTTAAGAATCGCTTTGATGATGATGTGCGTCGCTTAACGGTTGTTCTATTTATGGTCGGCTACGGCCTCGTTACGATTCCATCCATTCTCTATTCAGGTTCGGTGGCGGTCTTGCGCTTATTTGACGTACCGAGTCTGTTCAATATTAATTACGAGCCCGCACTGTTTTTAACGGTACTACTGGTGGGGAGTATCGGCGCTGTCTATGCCGTTTTTGGAGGCCTGAAGGCGGTTGTCGTCTCGGATACGATCAATGGTATCGGCTTGTTGATTGTTGGTTTACTCGTTCCAACGCTGGGACTCATCATGTTGGGTAACGGCAGTTTTGTAGAAGGTTTAACCATTGTAGCAACCACCGAAACCCATAAATTGAATGCAGTGGGTGGCCCTGACGATCCCGTCCCCTTTGGTACTATTTTTACGGGGATGATTTTCGCCAATTTGTTTTACTGGGGCACCAACCAATATGTTATTCAGCGTACCTTGGGCGCGGGCAGTCTCGCTGAGGGGCAAAAAGGCGTGCTGTTGTCGGGTTACTTTAAATTGCTAGTGCCGTTTATGATGATGGTGCCAGGCATTATCGCCTTTCATTTGTATTCAGCGTCGGGTAAAGAATTGCTGTCGATTGATTTAGCTTATCCGCAATTAGTGAAAGATGTTTTACCTGTTTACTTATCAGGTTTCTTTTTAGCCGTATTGCTCGGTGCGGTCTTTAGTTCGTTTAATTCGCTCCTCAATAGCGCGGCGACGTTATTCGTGCTTGATGTGTATCAACCACTCGTAAAGAGCGCTCTGTCTGATGCGCAGCTTATCAAAGTGGCCAAGATTGCCAGTGTGGTGATTGCGCTCTTTTCGTTTGTTGTAGCGCCCCTATTGCAATATGCCCCCGATGGTTTGTGGCAGATTATTCGGATATTCACGGGCTTTTATAACATTCCTGTAATCGCGGTTGTGCTGATTGGTTTGTTTACCCAAAGAGTGCCGGCGCTGGGTGCGAAAATTGCGATTATTTTTCATGTGATTGCCTACGCAATGCTGCAATTTGTGTTGCAGATTGAACTCAACTTTATCCATATCTATGCCGTACTCTTTGTTATTGAAATCGGCATCATGTTACTCGTTGGTTATTGGCGACCGACTGCAACCGATTGGACATACGACAACACAGCTAAAGTGAGTTTAGAGCCTTGGCGCTACGCTTACCCCGCCAGTTTTGTTTTGCTAGCAGGCATCGTATTCAGCTATCTAGTCTTTTCGCCCATTGGTTTAGTAGGGGGTATTAGTGACGCGTTTTGGTATTACGTGGTGACTCTCGCGTTGGTGACGGTGCTCGCTTGTCGTTGGTCGCTAAAGCGCTACGATGCTCAACAAGCACAAGTTGCGTAATTATTGCCGCTTTGCCTAGGCGACTTTCGGCTAGATTATGTAACTTATATAAGATATGATTATTGGCGAAAACGACAGTTAAAAGTTCGTTTCGTAATAGAACAGAGTGGCGGCCGGTCGTATTTGCGCGCTTACATTTTGTTCGCGATATAAAATCGATTTTAAAGGAGGAGTTATGCAAGCACCCACCAGCCCATTTTTTAAATGGCGCGCCACCGCTAAAGCCATCACGGCCGCAGCGACTTTAACCATGTTGGCAGTTCCGTTGACCCATGCTCAAGAAGGTGAAGGGTTTTTAGAAGAAATTATTGTGACCGCGCAAAAGCGTGAGCAAAGTGTGCAAGACGTGCCCTTGGCGGTCACGGTCTTAGATAC
>CAYGNS010000234.1:0-4819 GCA_964351295.1 uncultured Gammaproteobacteria bacterium | reverse complement strand
GCTCCATATAGAACTGACATAGTCCGAGGGGACCTTATCATTAATCCTGCGCTTGGTTTTGCTGGGCAAAACCCAAGTGTTGGTGACCCATTTACGGTTTCTCTTAATGATACTGGCTTCTTGAAAATCTCAGACAGCCATTCAGTTACGGCACACGTGAATTGGGATTTCGAATCCACAACGTTCAAATACATGGGTGGATGGTCTAAATACGATTACTCAACGTCCTTCGACAACGACAACTTGAGTCGAACAGACAGCATCACATTTATTGATCAAGGCTCTGGATTTCCATTGTCGGTCCCTACATCAACACTCAATGATATTGGCGAATCTAAAGAGTCGAGCAGCCATGACTTTCAACTGATGTCGAACTCAGATGAAGGCATGGAATGGCTAGTTGGTGCGTACTATTATGAAGAAGACACGTTTCAACCTTTTGCCTTGCGACAACCTGGAAATGCGTTCTTAGCGGATCCTAGAATATTCACTCCAGAGTTACCGAGCCTTAGCAATCTCGGATTTGGATTTAGCTGGGCACCTAGCGAACCCAATCCAAACAGCAGCTACTACTACCAAGACGGTCAACTTGAAAACAAGTCTTACGCTTTGTATGGACAACTATCGACTGACCTAAGCGAAAAACTAACTCTGACAGGTGGCCTGCGCTATTCAAGAGATGAAAAAAACGCGGCTGAAAGCCAACGCGTTGTTTTTGACCAACTTGCGTACAGCTTTGACCCACAGATTCTAGCTGGCGTACTCGGTGGCTTTTTACCACCAACAACCCCGTTTTTTGGCCAGTACTCGGTCGATGTAACCGGTGGAACGCTTACTGATTCTCACGAAGGTGAATGGGACGCCGTTACGGGAATGGTGGCACTTGAATACCGCCCTAACGACGATGCATTGTGGTACCTAAATGTTAGCCAAGGTTTTAAGTCAGGTGGATTCAAGTTAGGAGGGATTTCAGATATTCAATCTACACCTGATGTGAACGAAGCCGAAGTAAACGAAGAAGAACTTGCTTCAATCGAAATAGGCGGCAAGCTCTCGATTGGCGACAATCTTCAGCTAAATACCGCTCTTTACCTTTACGACTATAGTGACCTTCAAGCAGAGGTGGCGGTACGCCGTTCAGGAATTACTTTAATCGAGCTCTTTAATGCGAAAGACAGTGAAGTGCTTGGGTTTGAGGCTGAAATGTTCTGGCAGGCTTCTGATCGGACGAGTCTGATTGCTAGCTACGCTTACAGCGACAGCGAGTACAAAGACTTCTGTGGAAATCGTTTAACCACCAATCCAGATGGCTCGCGCGGTTGCCTAGTTAATCCACTTGCGATACCTGGCGACACAAACCTTGTAGATCCAAGCGGCAACCAATTGAACAAAGCGCCTAAGCAAAAATTTGCAGCCGTGCTAAATCACGTCATTCCATTAGCGGGTGGCGATCTATCATTGTCTACAACATACGCTTACATAGGCTCACAATACTACTCAGTGTTTAATGATGCGGCTTCCGAGGTTGATAGTTATGACCGAGTTGATGGCCGTGTCTCTTACTATGATGGTCAAGATCGTTTTGAGATTCACGGTTATGTCCGTAACGTATTAGATGACGCAAATGCCACAGGCTCTGCTTCATCAGGTGCTCCGTTCTTCGGTATAGCACGATCTTACAACGCTCCTCGCACAATCGGCGCGGAATTTCGTCTTAAATTCTAGATCTCAAACGATCTAGTCACAATACGGCACGTTGATGGCAGGCGTGCCGTATTTCATCCAATTTTTTTTCTACAGGCCGCTAAGCCAGAGTAGACAATGTCTGGAAAAATCTATAAAGCCTTAGTACTTGGTGCCGGATTTGCAGGAGTAGGAGCGGCTATTAAGCTCAAAAATGCCGGTATCGAAGATTTTATCGTTATTGAAAAAAACGATGAGATCGGTGGAACTTGGTATGAAAATACTTATCCTGGGGCTGCATGCGATGTGCCGTCTCACTTCTATTGCTATAGTTTTAATCCCAACCCTTTTTGGACGCGAAAATTTGCGCCTCAACAAGAAATCTGCAACTACATTAATGACACGGCAGATAAGTTTGATGTTAGAAAATTCATACACTTCAACACTAAGGTAGAACGCTTTGCGCTGAATCAAGACCAAGGTTATTGGGAAGTTGAACTAGCTAGCGGCGAAACATTATTCGCAAGACACATCCTTAACGGTATGGGCGGTTTACACAAGCCAAGCATTCCACCAATAAGGGGTCTGGTTAAATTTAAAGGCCCGACCATGCATTCAGCCCGTTGGGATCATAATGTGGATTTTACCAACAAACGGGTGGCCGTCGTAGGAAGTGCCGCTAGCGCGATTCAGATAATTCCAGAACTACAAAAGATATGCACTCAGGTAGACGTTTATCAACGAACACCAAATTATATTGCACCTCGCGGAGATCGTAACTTCACTGAAAAAGAAAAGCAGCGATTTGCCAAATGGCCGTTATTAGGCCGCTTGTATCGCTGGTCTATTTACAAACGCATGGAGCTATTCGTTTTTCCTTTGACTAAAAAAGGCTCGAGTTATGCACCAAAAGCGACGAGCAGACTTGTCGTATGGATACGCAGTGTTATTAGCGATAGAGACTTGCAAGACCGCCTCATCCCTAATTACACAATAGGCTGTAAACGCATTCTACTATCCGACACTTTTTACGACACGTTGGAGAAAAGTAATGTCTCGGTCATTACCTCGCCCATAGCCGAGATGAACGACAGCGGAATTGATACAGCGGATGGGCAATCCCACAAAACCGACATTATTGTGTTTGCAACAGGATTCGACCTGCAAGGACATTTGCACTCCATAGACATCGTTGGCAAGGATGGTATCTCAATGGCTGATTTGGGCTTAGACGGCGAGCTCGCTTTTAAGGGGGTAGGCCACTTTCAATTCCCTAACTTTCACATGATTACGGGTGCCAACACCGGCGTGGGCACGAGCTCGGTCGTGTACATGATCGAACTCCAACTGGACTATATTCTTAAACTGATTAATGCGTGCGGTTCAAACCAACTAATTTCAGTAAAACCTGAGTCACTCGAAGAGTATAACGCGCGTACGCAGAAAGAACTCGCGCGCACGGTTTGGGCTTCTGGCTGTGACAGTTGGTACATTCGCGAAGACGGTAAAATAGTGACGCTCTACCCTGGAAACGCCAAACGTTTTGCCAACGAGCGCAAGCGTCTGGATCTTGAGAACTATCAATTCACTAAAGCAAAAAACACAGCGTAAAAACATTATGACTACTTTTGAAAATAAGACTGCTTTCGTAACAGGCGCTGCATCAGGCATCGGGCTAGCAATAAGCAAAGCGCTAATCGAAAACGGCGCTAACGTAATGATGAGCGACGTCGATGCCGATGCACTCGAAATTGCAGCCAAAGAAATAGCACAACCAGAGAGAGTGGGTACCATCGCCTGTAACGTCTCAGACTATGATTCAATGGTTATTGCGTCAGAAGCCACACTCGCTCGCTTTAACGAAGTTAACCTATTATTTAATAATGCGGGAGTAAGTTTGGCGGGCCAAAATGGAGCGATTGCTATTGCAGACTGGCGCTGGATTGTCGACATTAATCTAATGGGAGTCGTTAACGGTATCGAAATCTTTCTTCCGCTTATACGTGCCAACCAAAATGACGGCCACATCGTTAACACGGCATCAATGGCGGGTCATTTTGCGTCGGGTTATATGGCGCCCTACAATGCCACAAAATATGCTGTAGTAGGGTACTCAGAAAGCCTTCGCCAAGAACTAGAGGGCTCCAAGATTGGCGTGAGTGTTTTATGCCCTACTTGGGTTAAGTCCAACATCTATAATGCACACGGTGGAGCACCTTCTTTTGCAGAGAGCGGAGCCGACTTTACCGATAGCCCCGTCTACCAGATGTCGAAGCAATTGATTGATAACGGCATGAGCGCCACCGATTTTACCTCACTTGTCTTAAGTTCGATATTGAAAAACAGGTTCTATGTATTCAATGACCAAGAAGCGCGAGTCGCGATAGACGCCCGCCGCGATCATATTTTGTCCGACTACGACGCATGTCTGGCAGAACTGTACGGTTAACGACTACATCACTAAAATAGCCCGTCCGTAAAGGAAACATAAAACCATTGACTAAGCGTAAAGCAAATGAGATCAATTAAGCGCCAGGTTTCCATACCCACCAAGCTCGCTTACGGCATGGGTCAGGGTATTTCTTCAGTTAAAGATATGCTCTTTCATTTCTTTTTCTTATTCTTCTTTACCAATCTTTTGGGTGTATCTGAGTTTTTGGTGGTTATCGCATCCTCTATTGCATTGATAGTTGACGCCGTTTCAGATCCCTTGATGGGACAAATAACCGACAATTATCGATCCAAAAAATGGGGCCGAAGACATATGTTCATGCTGTATTCGATCATCCCAACTGGACTCTTCTTGACGCTACTGTTCAGCCCGCCTGCCGATCTAAGCAGCTTTGGGATGTTCCTCTGGATGACTTGCTTTGCAGTATTGGTTCGACTTGCGCTAACCGTATTCAGAGTCCCGTACTATTCCCTGGGCGCCGAACTATCCAATAATTATAACGAGCGAACCAACATCGTAAGTATTCGCGAGGTATTCAACGGCTTGTTCAACATATCTGTGTTCGTCATTGGTTTTACCATTTTTCTACCGGACAGCCCTCAGTTTGAGGATGGCATGATGAACCGCGAGGGCTATGCACCATTGGCTTTAACCATGGCGGTCATTGGGTGTGTGGCAGCGCTA
>CAYGNS010000233.1:2998-4853 GCA_964351295.1 uncultured Gammaproteobacteria bacterium | reverse complement strand
GCCATCAAGCGTACCCGCATAAAATTTTAACAGGACGCCGCGACAGTCTGCACACCATTCGTCAAGGCGGCGGCTTGTCTGGCTTCTTAAAGCGTTCCGAGAGCCCTTACGACACCTTTGGCGCTGGCCACTCCAGCACTTCTATCAGTGCTGCCTTAGGGATGGCGGTGGCAGCAGCGCTCAAGCAAGAACAACGCGAAGTAGTCGCCATTATCGGCGATGGCGCCCTTACCGCGGGCATGGCTTTTGAAGCGTTGAACAATGCAGGCGACATGGACGCGAATATTCTGGTGATTTTAAACGACAACGACATGTCGATATCGCCGAATGTGGGGGCCCTCAAAAACTACCTGACTCGACTGATGACAGGTCCCACTGTGTCGTCGGTACGCCGAGGCACTAAAAAAGCACTCAACTCAATACCGCCGGTGCGGGACTACGCGCGCCGCTGGGAAGAACACATCAAAGGCATGGTGCTGCCCAGCACGCTGTTCGAGGAGCTCGGCTTTTTCTATGCCGGCCCGATCGACGGGCACGATCTCGACACTCTAGTAACTACGCTAAGGAACCTCAAGGATATAGAAGGCCCCAAACTTCTGCATATCGTTACGAAGAAAGGCAAAGGGTACGAACCGGCCGAAGGCGCCCCGATCAAATATCATGGCGTATCACCGTTTAACCCAGATACAGGTGAAATGGGTGCTTCTTCAACTGAACGTACTTTCACGCATGTGTTTGGCGATTGGCTGTGTGATATGGCAGCACAGGATGATCAGCTGATTGGCATAACCCCCGCAATGCGTGAAGGCTCTGGCTTAGTGCGCTTCTCGCAGGAATATCCAGAGCGCTACTTTGACGTAGCCATAGCCGAACAACACGCGCTTACATTTGCTGCGGGCGCCGCAGCCGACGGATTAAAGCCTGTCGTTGCGATCTATTCAACATTTCTGCAACGAGCCTACGACCAACTTATACACGACGTAAGCATTCAAGACCTAGATGTGATGTTGGCGATCGATCGGGCTGGACTCGTCGGTGCCGATGGCGCAACTCATGCGGGCATGTTTGATTTGAGCTATTTACGTTGCATACCTAAGTGCGTGATCTACACACCCTCGGATGAAGCCGAGTGTCGCAATATGCTATTTAGCGCCTACCAACATAAAGGGTTGACTGCGGTGCGCTACCCTCGGGGAGCGGGTTGCGGCGCCAAAGAAGAGTCCGCTATGCAGACCATTCCGCTGGGCACAGGCGTAGTACGACGTGAAGGACAACACGTCGCCATTTTATGCTTTGGCACGCTCTTGCAAACCGCCTTAGAAGCGGCCGAGACCTTAAATGCGACGGTCGTGAATATGCGCTTTGTTAAGCCTCTCGACCACAAATTAATCAAAGCGATAGCAAGCACTCACCAAGTGATTGTCACTCTAGAAGAAAATGTTGTGGCAGGTGGCGCGGGATCAGGCGTAAACGAATTTCTGTGCGCGCAACAAATTGGCCTGCCCGTGTTGAATTTGGGACTTCCGGACCGATATGTAGAACATGGCAGTCAAAGGGAATTACTCAAAGAGTGCGGACTGGACGCAACCGGGCTCATCGAGTCTATCAACAACTTCTACACGCTCGATCACGATAATACCGACGCCTTAACGATGCCCGACCGAGCGAACAATCGCTAAAAGAGACATAACCTTGAACAAAATTGAGCCAGTGCAGATGGAAGACGTCCAAAACCGTGTTGATACGCGACAGATCCCGATTAATCGTGTGGGTGTGAAGGACCTATCTCATCCTATTACCGTAATCGGTAAAGACGGTCGTGAGTCGCACAGCATCGCAACATTCTCTATGAGTG
>CAYGNS010000233.1:0-2988 GCA_964351295.1 uncultured Gammaproteobacteria bacterium | reverse complement strand
CGTTATAAGCGCGAAAAGTTTTAACAAGCTGTTGAGCCGCATGGTTAAGCGGTTAGAAGCCGAAGCGGGCTACATCGAGATGCAATTCCCCTACTTTATCGAGAAAACCGCGCCCGTTTCGGGCGTCAAAAGTTTAATGGACTATCAAGTTAACTTAGTGGGGCAAATCGAACAGGGTTTCGTCGCCTCAACATTAGAGGTGACTGTGCCCGTTAAAAGCCTGTGTCCATGTTCGAGGGATATTTCAGATTACGGCGCACACAACCAGCGTTCGCATCTTACGGTGGGCATTAACATTAATCGAGAGATATGGCTTGAGGATCTTATTAAGAGCATTGAGGCCCAAGCGAGTGCCGAATTATTTGCTATTTTGAAACGGCCTGACGAAAAATATATAACCGAACGCGCCTACGATAATCCTAAATTTGTAGAAGATGTGGTGCGAGACGTTGCGAACATGCTTGACGAAAATGACGCAGTTACGCGTTATTATGTACACGCTGAGAATTTTGAATCGATCCACAACCACAGTGCCTTTGCACTCATCGATGTAGACAAAACAGTTTAACAAGATCTTTTAAACTTTTGATAAATAAGGTTTTTTACGCAGTTAATGTAATTACTTAAGGGCGCGCTTAGCGTCTTTTAGTGGTTTAGGGTCGCTCTATAAGCGTCATCGTGTCGCCGTCACGCTGCATGCTCACACGGCTTAGAAAGCTCATCCCGAGCAACGGACGCTCAGGAAAACGCCCTTGAATAACGCCTACTTGAATGTCGTCTAATTCAATCGTGCTAACGCCTGTACCAATACGCAGGTCATCCACAAGCACGAGATACATTGGCGCATTACCCGAGGCCGTTGCCGCGATTGTGCGCACGCCTTCCGTGTAATCTAGATCGATTCGATCAGCGGCGTCACTGCTTAACACGACCAAATTTGCACCGGTATCGACCAAGAAATTGAGCGTCTCACCTTCTACCTCGCCTTGGACTTCAAAGAAGCCGTCACTATTGACCTCAAGCTCTAATCGAGCTGGGCCTACGCGATTAACTTGCGCACCTAAGGATTGGGTCAGAATCGTCCCACTATTCAAACTTAATGGTTTACGCTGACCATCCAATTCGATGGTTGCAGCACTTGTGTCCGACTCAATGAGAACAAAGTTGTCCACACGTTCGCCAACGCGATAGATCTGGGCTTTTTGCCCATCCAAAGACAACATGGCGCGGTCTTTAAACAAAGCAATCGCCGTAACACTCTGTACGGCCAAGACCGGACTCGACAACATCGCTGTCAGCAGTACACCCTGTGCAAGACTACGCAGCGCACGCCGAGGTGCTCGACTAAAACGACGGTGCTGGGTTCTGGGACTCAGGACTAACATAGTTGATCGATGGCCCATCCTATGTGAGCTTACTTAGAGGTCAAACGCGATACCCAGAGCTTGGTATAACGTAGTAACTGTGTGAATTTTAAGTTTACCCGATTGTATACCAGCACTGTTCGCTTTGGGCAAGATTAGATGAGTGAAACCGAGCTTCTCCACCTCTTTAACGCGATCTAATCCACGCTGAACGGGGCGTATTTCACCCGTGAGACCTACTTCGCCGAACACCGCGAGACTCGCGTTAAGCGGTTTATTACGCAAACTTGAGATCACGCTGAGCAAAATAGCCAAATCGGCGGCCGGTTCTAGCACGCGCACACCGCCGATGACATTCACAAACACATCTTGATCATGCAAACTGATGCCAGCGTGACGATTAGCAACGGCTAACAACATAGCGAGGCGCTGTGAATCAAGTCCCACTGTTACGCGCCGAGGATTTCCCAGTGAACTTTGATCCACCAAGGACTGCACTTCTACGAGCAAGGGCCGTGTTCCTTCCTGCGCCACCAATATAACCGACCCCGTCGCGTCCTCTTGTGCGCGCTTGATAAACATCGCGGAAGGGTTAGTGACCTCTTTCAAACCTTGATCCGTCATCGAAAAAACGCCAATCTCATTCACTGCTCCAAAGCGATTTTTAATCGCTCGCACTAAACGAAATCGACTGCTTTGCTCACCCTCAAAATACAGAACAGTGTCCACCATATGTTCGAGTACACGCGGACCCGCCAACGCACCTTCCTTTGTAACGTGACCGATTAAAACAATAGTCGTGCCAGTTTGCTTACCATAGCGGACTAAGCGACTGGCAGTTTCGCGGACCTGCGCAACACTGCCGGGCGCTGAATTCAGTGATTCGGTATACAGGGTTTGAATGGAATCGATAACCAACACCTGTGGCTTTTGCTGCTGTGTCACGAGCAGAATATCTTCTAGTTGATTGTCTGCAAGTAACGCTAGATTACAATCCTGAACGCCTAAACGTTCGGCCCGCATAGCGATTTGCTGGACTGATTCCTCACCCGTTACGTAAAGTGTGGCGTGGGCTTCGCTCAATCGTGCAAGGCTTTGCAGAATGAGCGTAGACTTACCAATTCCAGGATCTCCACCTAATAATATGATGGAACCAGGCACCAAGCCGCCACCCAGCACCCGATCCAATTCGGCCACACCCGAACTAAAGCGCGGCGTTTTAGCCGCTTTGATCGACTTTAATTGCTGTACCGCTTGCTTGGGCGCAAAGCCCTCGAATCGAGCCGTTTTAGAATTAGTGGTCGTAGCACCTGCACTACCACCCAACTCCTCTTGCAAGGTGTTCCAACTGCTACAGTCTTGACATTGGCCCGCCCACTTGGGAAATTGCGCTCCACATTCAGTACACGCGTAAACTGTCTTTATCTTAGCCATTGAATCAAAGTTTAATCATGGGTTTAGTCGTAGGTTTAGATACAGTGTACGCACACGGCTCACAGCAAACGTCGTTCAACGCGGGGCAATATCCCACAGGTGAGTTCGTACGCAATGGTGCCACAATACGCGGCGACTTCTTCAACGGGATTGTGCTCGCCCCATAATTGCACCTCATCTCCCACTTCTG
>CAYGNS010000232.1:3310-4863 GCA_964351295.1 uncultured Gammaproteobacteria bacterium | reverse complement strand
GAGCAGCATGGTCGCCCGCTTTATAGTTCGCACATGCTGGACTTGTCCGAGCAACCCCTGCACGAGAACATTGAGATCTGTGAACGCTATTTTGAGCGCATGGCGGAACTCGAAATTGGTCTGGAGATCGAACTTGGTATTACTGGCGGGGAAGAAGATGGCGTCGATAACAGCGAAGTAGATGTTAGTAAGCTCTACACCCAACCAGAAGACGTGTTTTACGCTTATGAACGTCTGAATGGCATGGGTAATGCCTTTTCAATCGCAGCGGCATTTGGCAATGTGCACGGTGTTTACAAGCCAGGTAATGTTAAGCTGTCGCCCAAGATATTGCGTGACTCGCAAGCCTACGTGTCAAAGCAGCTCAGTGCAGACATTGCTCAGCCAGTGAATTTTGTGTTTCATGGCGGTTCAGGGAGTTCACAGGAAGAGATTCGCGAGGCCATCAGTTATGGCGTTATTAAGATGAATCTAGACACCGACATGCAATGGGCTTTTAACTCTGGCTTGCGTGACTATTTCACGCAGCATAAAGACTATTTGGCGACCCAAATTGGTAACCCTGAGGGGGACGATAAACCCAATAAAAAATATTACGACCCACGCAAATCATTGCGCCAGGGTGAAGAGTATTTTGTGCAACGTTTGGTGGGCTCGTTTACCGACCTTAACTGTTTAGAGCGTAACAAGTAACGCCACCGCATTGATGGGTCTGGCTGGCTTGCTCGCAGGCCATAGTTTATCTGCCTAACGCACTCACTGAGCTTACGCCCATTGCGGCGTTCGGCACGGGATATTCCAGATCCATTGGCCTAAGGCCACAACAAAGCGGCCAAATTAGTTAGAATACACGTCCCCAAATTAGCTGGGGCGGAGAACTGTAATGAGTATTGAAATATCGCCAATTATTCCCGTGAGTAAAAAAGCTCAGGATCACCAAGCGACCGCAACGCCGAAAAAGGTTGCGCCGCTAGGGGTTGACTCCGCGCAGAAGAAGGTCTTTATCAAGACCTTTGGGTGCCAGATGAATGAGTACGACTCCAACCGTATGTTCGACGCGTTGCACAGTTCGCATAATGCGGTGCGCACGATGGACGAAACCGAAGCCGATATTATTTTGCTAAACACCTGTTCGGTGCGCGAAAAAGCTCAAGAGAAAGTGTTTTCTCAACTAGGGCGTTGGAAAGAATACAAAGACTCCAAACCTGATTTAGTGATTGGCGTTGGAGGATGTGTGGCGAGCCAAGAAGGTGCCAATATTATCAAGCGCGCCCCTTATGTGGATTTAGTGTTTGGCCCACAAACGTTGCACCGCTTGCCTGAAATGGTGACCGAGGCCGTTAGTAATCACACTAAAAAAGTCGATATTACGTTTCCTGAAATCGAGAAATTTGATGCCTTACCCGCTCCGCGTGTTGAGGGTGTTACGGCGTTTGTGTCGATTATGGAAGGCTGCAGCAAATATTGCTCATTTTGCGTTGTGCCGTACACGCGGGGTGAGGAGTTTTCGCGCCCGTTTGACGATGTGCTCGCGGAAGTTGTCAGCCTAGCTG
>CAYGNS010000232.1:0-3300 GCA_964351295.1 uncultured Gammaproteobacteria bacterium | reverse complement strand
AAACGTCAATGCTTACTGGGGCACCATGCACGACGGCAGCATGGCCGATTTTGCCTTATTGATTCGCTATGTGGCAGAGATTGAAGGCATCGACCGAATTCGCTACACCACCTCCCATCCGCTCGAATTTACTGACAGTTTGATTAAAGTGTACGCCGACGTGCCTAAATTGGTGAACCATCTGCATTTGCCCGTGCAGTCGGGTTCGGACCGAATATTGGCGGCCATGAAACGTCGATACAAAGCCTCTGATTACGTCGAGATTATCGCGAAAATCCGCAAAATCAGACCGAACATATCTATGTCCTCTGATTTTATTATTGGTTTTCCAGGCGAGACCGATGAAGATTTTGAGCAAACCATGCAGTTGATCGAAACCATCGGCTATGACCAATCGTTTAGTTTTATCTATAGCGCGAGGCCCGGTACGCCAGCCGCCGACTTGCCCGATGACGTGCCGATGAGCGTTAAAAAGGCGCGCTTGCAGCGTTTGCAAACACGCATCAACGAGATGGCTGCCAGTATTTCTGAGTCCATGGTGGGTACCATTCAAACCGTTCTCGTGGATCGTCCAGCGCGCAAAGATCCGCGACAACTATCGGGTCGCACAGAGAATAATCGAGTGGTTAATTTTGATGGTCCTCACGCGCTGCTCGGTGGTTTCGCCAACGTGCTGATTACCGAGGCGTTGCCTAACTCCTTGCGCGGCGAGCTGCTGTAGCGAGGGCGCGCTCCCGCGGTGCGCAGCTTCATTCAATTGTAATGACTTTATGGCATCGTTTGCTTGTGTTGGTTGCCCGGTTGGATTATAAAAAGGCTTATGGATTACACCCAAATTACAGGCTGGCATTAAGCGCGTATGGTAGTGAAGTCTGCGCCGCAGTCCCTCCGATCAGCCCAAGGCAGGCCAGAGACTCAATGGATGACGTCGTGCTTGTTAACGATTACTTTACCTGCGCGGCTCTTGGCTCGCACGCAGTCGCGAGCGAAGCTACAGCTTGTGCCTATTAAGACTTATTACACACGATCGCGTCGGTATCACGGGCGCACGCCATGCATAGCACCATTAATAGCACCATCCATTCATCATTTTTGAGGGCCTTTTTTTGAATCAAGCCTTGCCTGTAAAAACGCTCACCCTCGGGGATCCTGACCACCCTGTGAGTAACGCCCGACTGTTGAGTTTGTGTGGAGAACGCCACCACAATATTAAGATTCTTGAGCAGGAGTTAGAGATTAAGTGCTACCAGCAAGGCAGCGACTTCGTCTTACAGGGCAGTAGCCAACAGATTGCTATTGCCGCCAAAGCCATTAAAAAACTGTACGCCATGACTAAAGGAAATAAAGACCTAGCCGAGCCTGAGATTTATCAGGTGATTAATAATATGACCGAACAGGTGATCGAGCCGGCCGAAGAACCGTTGAGTCGCGCGATGGTAAACGCGCCGCTCAAACAAGTAATCGCTCGTTCAAAAACGCAAAACGAGTACATGCTGGCAATCAATAAGTTTGATGTGGTCTTTGGGGTAGGGCCCGCTGGTACGGGCAAAACCTATTTGGCGGTGGCAAAAGCGGTGGAAGCGCTCATGGATGAACAGGTGAAGCGTATTGTGTTGGTGCGTCCAGTGGTTGAAGCGGGCGAGCATTTAGGCTTTTTGCCCGGCGATATTGGTCAGAAAATTGACCCCTATTTGCGACCTTTGTATGACGCCCTTTACGAATTGCTTGGATTTGAACGAGTGGCTAAATTGATCGAGCGCAATGCGATTGAATTGGCACCGCTTGCTTATATGCGCGGCCGCACACTGTCAGACGCCTTTGTCATTATGGACGAGGCGCAGAACACCACGATTGCGCAAATGAAAATGCTGCTTACGCGCATTGGATTTGGTTCCAAGGTGGTTATAACCGGGGATCTATCGCAGGTCGACCTGCCGAAAGGCACCTATTCAGGTTTAAAGCATGGTCTGACTATACTTGCGAGTGTAAAAGGCATACACGTGACGAAGTTTTCGGGACGCGACATAGTGCGACATCCGATGGTGCAGAGAATTGTGGAAGCGTACGACAAACATGAACGCAACGAGTCTTTCTGACCCGCTTATTGTCGATTTTCAGCTCGCCCTCGACACCCCTAACAGCGCGATACTAGCGGATGTGCCAACCGAGTTAGAGTTTGTCCAGTGGGCCGAAGCGAGTTATCGCGCGAGTTGCACGCAACCTGTACCGCCCCCCGCCGAAGTGACCATTCGAATCGTCTCGGAGGCTGAGATGGCCATGCTCAACGAGACATACCGCGGCAAGCACGGTACCACTAATGTATTGTCATTTCCCATGGAGCTAGAATTCGAGTTTATGACGAGTGACGCTGAGGCGTTGCCCTGCGCGCTATTGGGCGACGTGGTTATTTGTCATGCCGTAGTGCAACGTGAGGCCGCAGAACAATCTAAAACCGTAAAGCAGCATTATGCACATATGGTGGCGCACGGTGTATTACACTTAGTGGGCTTCGATCATCAATCCGATGCCGAGGCAAACGCAATGGAGCTGCTCGAAACACAAATTTTGAACACATTGGGCCTGCCCAATCCTTATCAATAACCTTCCAGAGACACAATGAAATCTCGCGATAAACCTCCGTCGACGCGGAGTTTTAGCCAAAAACTAAAATCCTTTCTTTACGGCATGCTGCCCACGCAACGAGCTGAAACCCGTGCCGATTTACTTGAAAACTTAAAACATGCAGAGGAGGACGGCATCGTTGCTCGTGACGCTTACGACATGATGCAGCGCGTCATGTATGTGTCAGACCTCAAGGTGCGCGATATCATGATCCCACGCAGTAGCATGGTATCCATTAAGCGTGATGATTCGCTCGATGAGTGCCTAGACGCGATGGTTGAAAGTGGCCATTCGCGCTTTCCAGTCGTAGATGAAGAACGCGATCAAATAGTGGGTACTTTGTTGGCCAAAGATCTATTGATGTTTTTTGACAACGAAAATCGACCACGCTTCAACCTACGTGACTTAACTCGCCCTGTCGTGTTTGTGCCTGAGAGCAAGCGGTTGAATGTGTTGCTTACCGACTTTCGTGAGAACCGCAACCATATGGCGGTGGTGGTTGATGAGTTCAGTAATGTGGCTGGCCTAGTGACGATTGAGGATGTGCTTGAGCAAATTGTTGGAGACATTGAAGACGAGCACGATGTTGAAGAGGATGAACACCTTATTCGTGTGCTCGACGACGGCGAAACTATCGTTAAAGCGTTGTTACCCGTGGAAGAGTTTAATGAGTATTTT
>CAYGNS010000231.1:0-4897 GCA_964351295.1 uncultured Gammaproteobacteria bacterium | reverse complement strand
GTCTAGCGCTTGCATTGTTCATCTACCAACAAACGCTTATTTACGCACGCGAGCGGATGGACTGCTTTCAAGCATTTCTGAATAACGGTTGGCTGGGCGGCATCATCTGGTTTGGTCTAGTGGTGGCACTTTAGTACCGTTTATAGCGCAGACTGATCGACTTGTGCAAAGCTCTGGCTTGCGTCGCGCGGTCGATTGTTGTCGTTTACGACTTCACCGAACACAACATAGCGCAGTGGACCATTGGGTACGAGCGACGCAAAGGGATAACAGGTGATAAGCGCCAGTTCGTTGCGCATGGGCGTGGCTAATTGTTGGTAACGCGTGTCGATGATGTCGCTCGAGGTGACCCGAAATCGTACGGTAGTGTGATCGCGTCGTTCGAGCTCGATAATATCGTCAGGCTTCAGTTCACGCAGTAGGCCAAAATGCGAATCACGGTGCCCCGCAATGGCCGTGCCAGGTAGCGTTTGGTCCTGAACAGCAACGTTTATGTGTGCCGCTGTTGAGTTCGCGGGCATCATCCCATCATCTAGCGATGCAAGCCCCATCGATACCAAGCCTGGACCAAAACTTAGTGATTCGCCCGAAGCATCGCGCATTACATAGCGTTCCTCGTTTAGGCGTAAAAACCGAATTCGGGCAGCTACATCAGTGTCGGCCCAGACCCAAGGTTTGTGCGGTTCCCCTGTGGTTAAACCGCGCTGCCAACTCAGTGCAAGCATCTGTTGCGCGAGCTCGGCTTTTAGCATCATGTAACTGCCATTGAAAAGCAGGCTTAAGCCCAGCACACCACACATCACACTGACGCCTAGTTGCCAGCGGCCGTAGCCGCTGAACTTTCTAATTAAGGCCTTAAACATGCGGGCATTAAACATGGGTGGCACGCTTAATTCCTTTGCGATTAAGCCACAAACCTATGCCCATGAGTAGTAGTCCCAGCCAAAGCAATAGATCTGCCATCGTAGCGGTTTGTGGGATCGCCATAGTGCTGCCACTGGGCATCAAATTGGGAACTTGTTCATGTTTCGCGGGCGTGTTCTCAGGCCGTGAGATTACCTCTTCCACCGCCACAAAAGAGGTGAATTTTGTCAACAGTTGGTGTTTTAGACCGAGTTCGGTCACTTGCTTTTGCACCGTCTCCTGCGCAACATCGTCATACACTAACTGATCCATTAGCTCGGCGATTTTGTGGCGTGCCCAGATACTATCTAAGCGCACGCTACGACTGGTCGGCTCAATAGTGGTGGGTGTCCGCTTAGTATTGGCTAGCTTCGATTGCCATTCGCTGTCGAGCATGCGCCCATACAGTTTGAGGTTCGCGAGTGGTTGTTTCGAATAAACGACCACGCTAAGTGGTTCACCGGAATAAAGATCAGGTAAACGGCTTGGGAAGTGTTCAACCTCGGTGCCCCAGTCAATCGACAGGTCACGGAGTACGGGTGCGGATATGGTTTGGAATAACTTGGTAACGCGTTGGCTTACTTGCGTTAGATCGCTAATCATGGTGGCGGTGCCGCGACCAAACTGTGCGGCCTTTTGCATAAAGTACGTATTCGGCGCGCTGCCAATGCCCACCGTAAACAGTCGCGCATCGCCTAAATGCTGATTGATTAGGGCAAACAATTCGCGCTCGTTATAAACCGCACCGTCCGTTATAAAGATGATTTGGCGTAATTCGTCGGTATCAAAACCATCGCCAGGATGGCGTAAGGCATAGTCTAAGGCGCCAAACATCTCGGTGCCGCCGTCTGCGTCCAATGCGTTCACCAACGCCGTGGCTGCACTGATGTTACTGCGGATCGCGGGCTGCGGAGTGTTGAACAGTGCGCGGAATTCGCTGTCAAAATCGATCACATTGAAGCGATCCACTGGGCTCAAGAACTGTAAGCCATTGAGTAGTGCTTGTTGTGCTTGTCGCATCGGTTCGCCAGCCATCGAGCCCGACGAATCAATAATAAACGTGACATTTTTTGGCAAACTGAGGGTCGCGTCACTTTGGGGTGGCGTAAGCATCAATAGTGAGTAATAACCGTCGGCGGTTTGCTCAGTAAACAGCTGCGCCTTTGGGCTTTGGCCGATGGCTGTCTGCCACTCAAGAATTAAGTCGGCGTTGAGTCGGGCGCTGCCGTTCGCCAATTCGATAGTGGCGCTTTGATCATCGGGATACCGTACTGCCAAACGATGCGAACTGCTGCGCACGGCCTCTAAGGAATAGCCTGCATTCAGGCTTAAGTCCAGAGTGAAGCTGTGATCTGTCTGACCAGCGTGATCGTATGTCTGTGGGGGTGTAACGTCTTGAATATCGTGTAACTGCTGAGCTGATACACCAGATACAGTTGGATCAACCCCGCCGTAATCTGCGGCGCTGACATGCTCAACACCTGCCGCATTTTCCGAGGGTCCTGTGTGGGCAGGGTGGCCGCTAGGCATAATTGAATCTGGTACGTAACGTGGCGTAAGAGTGGTGGGTAAACGCAGAGAGAAGACATCATCTTGGTGTTCAACTTTATCGATAAAGGTAATTTTGGCAGTGACTTCAGCGTGAGGCGGAATGTTGGCAACCGCAACGCTGAACAGATTGGGGCGATATTGCTCGAGTAGGCCGGCTCGCTTGCCTTCGCGTTGGGCTTTGGCGAAGGTTTGCTTGGCTTGCTCCTTTTCTTGAATACGTCCTTGTATGACGCGGTCGCCGATTTGTATGGTTAAGCTATCAATGGCCGCGGTCGGCGGTAGTGGAAACACGTATCGACCATGCAACCATTGATCGCTTGGATTCTTAAAAACCTGTTCCAGCGTTAGCGCTACGACCAAGCCTTCGATGTGTCCCGATACCTTCGTGTTAAACAACAGAGCTGGCGTTTGCAGTGCGCCGTCATCGGACTGTAATTCAAGCTCTCCAACGCTTGAGTATTGCGTGCTGCTTTGCTCATTCCATGCTTGGGCCGTGGTGGCGAACGAGAAAAGCATAAAGCTTGCGAGCAACACTCCAACGTAGATCGCTATTGATTGCGGATTGTGATTCGATTGCATACTAAGACTCCCTGAGATTGCGTGATGGCAGCCGCATTGCTCAAAGCTCAATATCTGGCTGATGGAACATCCGTGTTCTACTGCATTCCATAGGGCGACTATGCGCGCGCCATATGAGTTACCGATGGGGGTTTTAAGGAGTATTGTGGGGTTTGTGTGAGTTTCGCCTTAGGCGGCTGACACAAGTCAGGGGCAGGGTGGGGTGCGTTAGTGTGTTCGCTACTCGAGTTGTTAAGCGAGGCAGTCGGCTAGTTTATAAACACCAATCGAGCGTAGCTTTAACTCCCGTGTCGGTGTTCTGAAGGCTCACTTTACCGTTATGTAACTTCATGATTTCTTTAACAAAACTGAGCCCCAAACCCGTACTCTTAGATTGCGCGCCGCCGATTTCGCGCGGGAGCGAAAAGAAACGGTCATACAATTTAGGTAAGGCATAGAGTGGAATGAGTGGACCTTGATTGACTACGCTCACTCTAAAACATCGGGTCGCGCCAGTTGCTGGCGTTGCGACTTTACCCGCCGGCACTACATCACATTCAATCTCAATACGTGAACTCGGTGTTGCAAAGCTAATGGCGTTGTCGAGTAAGTTCGCTACGGCTTGCGTGAGCAGCGTACGATCGCCCACGCAACTAAAGTGCACGGCACGCCCTGGTCGAGATTCAGGTGTACTTGATTCGTCAACTTGCTGCGACAATGTTAGCGGTGGCAGCGGGGGATGAGTATCGAGCGCGGCGAGGCGTTGACCGGCGATACTGAAATCTAGATGTAGATCGAGTTCCACTAAACTGGGTGCGCGTTCTTCGGCTAGTCGCAGGACTGCGCCCAAAAGATCAAATTCGGCCACTTCGACGAGTTCGGATAAGCCCTCGAGCTTGGCCAGAGACAGCATGCGCTCTACGAGCCGCGACATGCGTCGATTAGACGTGAGAATGTTATTCAAAAAGCGTCGCCGATCCTCCAAAGGCATGTTTTCGTTAAGCAGCTCTACCGCGCCTTGAATACTGGTAATCGGGGTTTTGAGCTCATGCGTTAGGCTGTGTATATAATTTTCGACGTATTCTTTACCATCAAGCTGCTGACGCATATGCGCGATCGACCGAGTTAGGTCATCGAGCCGCGAGTCGCGAAACATCGGCGTTGCGACTTGCTTTCCTTCAGCCATTTTGTTGGCAAAACGCGCAATTCGATTCAGGGCATAGGTAAACCATTGCGAGAGTAAGTACGCGGTGACCAAACCAAAAAAAAGTAGCGCAAAGGCGTAGCGCTGTAATTGGCGAGTTTCGGTTACTAAATGTGCTTCAAGGCTCGCAATCGGTTTAGAGACACTAACCACGCCGACAGTCTCGCCACGTTGGCGGATGGGGGCGGCAACATACATCGCTTTGGCGTCTTCTGGTTCAGTGCGCGCGGTATCTAAGAAAGAGGTGCGTGCGCCGTATTCGCCCGCGAGTGTTAATCGAACATCACGCCATTGCGACAAATTCTTGCCGGTTTTACTGCCGTTTGAATCATAGATAACCCGCCCCGTTTGGTCGGTTACATAGACGGCCGTATCGATGGACGTTTTGGTAACTTGGTAAATTTGCGCCACGAGTTCGCGTGTGGAGGCCGCGCTAAATAGGCTTTGCAATGCCAACGTGGAGGTTGCTAGATCAACGTCTTCTGTCAACAGCGCTTGTTCAATTTGCGTGGCGATTAGATTGGCAGTATCGACCAACACGGTTTCAGCGGAGTGGCGCATACCCAGCTTTAGGCGCTCGATCCCCGACTTAAAAAGATCTGTCAGCGCCAACGCACTGTATTGAACCCGCCCATTCTCGTAACAGCTAGGGTCAGAGCTACGTGCGCCCAACTCCTTACC
>CAYGNS010000230.1:0-4900 GCA_964351295.1 uncultured Gammaproteobacteria bacterium | reverse complement strand
AGACGAAAACCGGTACTACCGTCTAGACTGGAAAGTTGTACTACTGGCTCAAAGGCATGTGCTGCACTAACACTAACTGCCATGCAGGCCAGTGCCGCTACTTTTAGATGAAAATTGATCTCGCTCACTAAACGACGCGGTTTAAAATGAGGTGTGATGAGCGGTGTTGCTAGGGATGCGTTTACAAAAATCATTGGGAATTCACTGAGTTAAATAGGTTGTTATATTTCAAACTTGCACAGCACAGCGATAATTGCTGTGCTAAACAGGCTCATAAATTACCACCCCTTGATTGGTTTGGACGCCATTTAAAGTATTATCGATTGTGCTGACAAGCACTTATTTTGTTCAATAAATCGGAATTTAAAATACTTAATTTCCGATAAACTGAATTTAAAAATAGTGTTCAAAATCAAATAGATAGATTCAAAATTGTTTATTCAGAAGAAGTGGGATTTGAAGAGTTAAAGCGCGTTTCAATAGACATAAACTCAGTTTGACAAATTTTGTCACTACCTATATTCGAACGTTTACGTTTTGGAATCGAGGGTTTTTTCTTGTTAAAGGAGTAAAGGGTGTTGGAGTGGGAGTGGAGTAAAGGAGTAAAGGGAGAGTAAAGGGGACACACGCGACTGGCGACAGCTATAGCAACGGTTGGCTCATCGGTGAGGGCGCAGAAATGTTAACCGTGGAAACATTTAACTTGAGGTTGGCTCCAATAGGACTCACTGGTTGAGTGCTATTTTAAATTGCGGCATTTGGAGCGCCTAATCGAGCGCGCCTCTTTCTGCCCGTGCTCACATACGGCAGAACTAAACCATGGATTCCCACCTGCGTGGGAATGACAGGAGTTTGCTAGATCATGGATTCCCACCTGCGTGGGAATGACAATAGAGAACGCAGTTTAACCGCCGTAGGCGGCCTGAATGGGGAGGCGCATGGACGCGCCGAGTGATCCCTTGTTGCGGTGTATCAAATTGGTGGCTATATGCTGAGGGAACTTGGCGATCATTTTGGACACACTATTCAACCGTGAGTAGCATAAGTAAATACCATGATCAAAAATTCAAAGACCGACCCGATAACGTCTCGCTAAACGCTACATCGGCGGAACTGTCGCACTGTAAAGCGCAACTCTGGGAGTAGTTACAAGCTGACTAGATACAAACCACGATAACACCGTTCTGACTTTTCACGGGAAAACATAACCCTTCTGAACCTTTACATGCATCACCTACCCCATCATTATTGCTATCGAGTTGATCAGGGTTTACTACCAACGGACAGTTATCGTCTACATCCAAAATCGAATCATTGTCATCGTCTGTATCGGTGATATCGCAAATACCATTGCTGTCGGTGTCTCTACCGTCATTATTTGGAAAAAAGTCTGGATTTGAGCCAATGCCATCATCTCCGATTGAGCAATCATCACATGAATCTGAATCCGCATCCTGGCAAATAAATGGGTTTAGTGGGTTGGTGTCACCGCCATTCAACACACCATCGTTGTCCTGGTCATTGTCACAAACATCCCCAACTAAATCAGCATCAAAGTCCACTTGATTTTTATTTTTCACTAAGGGGCAGTTATCGACTAAGTCTTCGACCGAGTCATTGTCGTCGTCAAGGTCGCAGGCATCGCCCGAAAGGTCTTTATCGGTATCGAGTTGATCAGCGTTGGGAATTGAGGGGCAATTGTCAGACGCAGCTTCATAGAACTCGTTCGGTAGCTCGTGGCCAGAACAAACTAGCGCCGGTTCGCCGTCCCCATGCCCGTCCGCATCGCCATCACCATAACCAAGGAGCAACTGAAATCGGAGCGAATCCAACGGTGAGCAATCGAACTTGTCTAATACCATATCCGCGTCATCATCTTCGTCGCACACATCACCGAGCTCGTCCATATCGGTGTTTAATTGTGTTGGATTAGGAATCGTTGGACAGTTATCGGCTTCATTCTCGTATCCGTCGTTATCGAAATCGAGCTCACATGCATTGCCAATACCATTATCGTCGTCATCCACTTGATCGGCATTGGCAACGTACACACAATTGTCGAACAGGTTTTCTACGTTGTCGCCGTCTAAATCTAAGTCGTCACCCATATCAACTGGATAGAAATGAGGCACACCCGCAATGCTCGAAACCGCAGTAAGCCAATGTTTGCCGGCGATTGTTGATTGCAATAATCTAAGCGGCTGACCGTCGACGGTTTTCTCCGACTCACGCACGTAATTTAAACTGGGATCCCATTGCTGCAATGTTGTGTCAGACGTTAGTTCCTTGAGGGTAAATAATTTGCCGGCATTCCAGACAGCGTCGTCGATATCATTAGAAAGTGAATTAACTTGGCTTAATGAGATAGCGTCATAGACTCGACCGGAGCCAAGTACCACAACCGAGCCATCTGGAGCCACCCTAATAGGAAATTTAATTCCCGAACTGCTGTGATATGGGGAATCTTGGTTTTCACCCAGCACACCCTGTTCATCAATATCTTCCCAAATAAGATCGTTTGGTGACGTTCCGTCTCTAAAGTGATACATCTTCCTATTCGTCGGATTCCAGATAAATTCAGCGGAGACATGGTTCCACTCTTTCTGCGAGAGCAGAACTCCGCTTTTATCGAAAGTAAAATGACTTTCCCAGGCACCTGATGGATCAACTGCAAAAACATACTCGCCAGCAGTCGCGAGACCAAGAGAGCGCTGGGGGAGGTTTGCGAATGCAGCCTCAGAATATTTGCCATCCAATGAAATTACATTGATGGCTCCGCTTTCATAAGCAATGTATAGCGCATTGTTTTCCTTCGACAATGCCATAAAATTTGGAACGTTGAGCAAGGGGATGGTGGAAAGATAACGTTGCTCAATCAGCGACCACCGAAACACACTCAGATGTGCCTTGCTTAAAATATACGCAACTCCACTATCATCTACCGCATAGGAATCAGGCGTGTAAATCAGTCCAACGGGATCAATGGGTTGCCCAGGTTCGTCAGGCGACAGCAGATCGATTGATGTTTTGATAACACTCAAGTTTAAATCGGTATCAGTATAGAAACCAAATATGCTCTCACCATGCACGGTAATTCGGCGGACACTAGAATCCATGTAATCAAACGATCCAGTTTCCAACATTGAATTGCTATAGGCCACGAGTTTATTGTCGCGCAACACAATTGGAAGATCACCGTAAAAGCTGAGGTCCGTAAATGCGCCAGCCAAGCTGCCAACGTAGCTCAAATTTGAGGTGGCGTAGATAATACCTGCGTCGTCGACAATACGGGCTTCATTCGGAAACAGAAAAGTACGATTTGCCGATGGGTAGTCGCCATGATAAGGGCTGTCCTTCTGGTTTGTAGGTAGCGTGCCATCGTCAGGCAAATCCAAATACAAAATATCAGATGGCGACACTCCCAAATTACGCGCAAATAGTCGCTTTTGTAGTTTGGAAAACGATAAGCCTTTCATTGAATAGAAAAAATCATATGTTTCTACTACTGAGTTATCTGATTTTGCGATACTCGTTAGGTAAGACGAGTAGTATGCGTAGACGTTTAAGTCGCTCGTAACGATCTCAGTAATATCAAACGAAGTGTTTGCCAAGCTAACAGGGTTTTCTCCGTCTAAATCGAATCGAGTTATATTGCGCCCAAAGGCCATATATAGACCTGAAGCGTCAACCGCAAAAGCTGTGGCGTCGTCTGTAGTCGTAAACGTTAGTTCATCTAGAAAGACCTCTGAATTTAAATCGAACCGCTTTATGGACGCGGGTGAATCGTACAAAAAGTAGACGATGCCCTCATGCGTTTTGGTTTGAGTCCATTCAGCCGCGACGGCCGAGTGCATAGTCAACAGAAGAATGGCGATGCAAGCCAGTGATCGAACAAGTTTCATTTTTATACCTTGCGTTTTCTTGCCATCGCTCTAAACGAGTCACTTGGCCGTATGCTGGGAACTATCGTTACAAAGACAAATACCAGCAATCGAGTAATTCTTGGGGCTAACTTTAACCCGCTCTTAGCTGACCGAGCAACGACAGATCTACAATTAGTTAGTTTAGTGGCAGTTTCCACTAATGGAATACTTTTTTTCCGTCGCATGTGAAGTTAATAAGATAACTCAGCCAAGCCTCCATTCATCGTCTACTAGACAAGCATAACCATTGGATGGACCAATCACTTAGCCTTGAATCGCTTGTGATGATCAAGGAACTGGCCATAGGGGTTCCGATTAAACTGAGCTTAGGTGGGGATTTGTTTTCTGCCCGTCTATACATACCGCAGTGCAAGACCATGGATTCCCACCTGCGTGGGAATGACAGAGGTTTGCTAGACCAGGGATTCTTACTTTCGTAGGCATGACAACAAAGAGCGAACTTGAACCACCGTAGGCGGCTCGAAGGGCGAGGCGCAAGATAAGGCCGAGTAATCGCTTTTTACGGCGTTACTACACGTTAAAGGAACTCCGCGATTATTTTAGATTACACTTTCAACCGTTAGCAGCATAATCAAACACCACGATCGAAAATCAACGATCGCTCTCCTATACCAAGGCTCTTAGTTAAAAATATGAATATACGACTGTTCGGTCTGATTTTCGCCCCTTTTGCATTTGGTACAAGTGCGTTTGTTTTTATTGGCCTGATTGAGCCGATGTCAATTGAACTCGGGATTAGTATTTCGGCCGTCGGGCAACTGCAAACAGCGTTTGTAGTAGCGTGCGGAATAGGTGGCCCAATTCTTGCGCGTCTTGTCGTCGGTTTTGATCGTAAGCGGTTATTGCTCGTTGTGATGGCAATTTTGACCACCATGAATATTGCCTCGGCTATTGCCCCCAATTTTGGCGCTATTGCCGCGATAAGATTTGCAGGCGGGCTGTTTGCAGCACTATCT
>CAYGNS010000229.1:0-4918 GCA_964351295.1 uncultured Gammaproteobacteria bacterium | reverse complement strand
CTCTAAAAGATTTTGGTAGACAACACCCTGAATTCAAAGATCTTAAGTTGAATATAGCAACTGATATTGGGGAAATTCAGCAGGTTGAATGGAATGCAATCCTAGACTGACAATTGAAACGAGCTCGGACGAACAATTCTCATTTAGAATAAAGAGTGTAGGTGGACAGTCACAGCGAAAGTAGTTCCTTTTTATGCTTGTCTCGCTAGCTGCTTGGGGCAACTATGATCCATTCGCATTGACATAATCGACTGGGTCTTAAATACTCATTTGAGACATTCGCACTAATACCACCCTTGCCGAAATTACGCTCAAATCGGCGAAAAAATCGCCCCGCCTGCGGCGGGAAAAAATAGTTAAATGGTTAAAAAGCCCGAACAGCACGAACACCGAGTGAGTTGAGCTTATTGCCGCCGCCCTGACCGCCACTGCCGAAGTCCTGGGCCCAAGCAGCGCCGCTGCCGTTCTCCGACGAACTCCAATAGAGGCTACTGACAAAACCGCCCACAACGTCCTGTCGCAAATACAGCTGGTTCAATTCATCTTTTGAGGGTAAGAACCAGTCGGTAAAGCCGTTCAATTCATAATCATTCGCCCTCTCAGCGGCGGTCACTTCAGCCGAGACACATCCCCCAATAATCGCAGCGGTGTTCGCAGCGCCCGTACCAATAGCTTGCGATGTGCCCCCTATGAGGTCTCCGAAACATCCCCAATCAGACGGAGTTAAGTCGGCAGGCGCCGCTTCCAGACCGTGTTTTCCGTTGTCTGTCGTATAGAAGACAATTCCGCCACCGGGACCAACATCTCCAATTTTATAAACGGTTGACGCGATCCCTGCTAATACGTCTGCCAAATCACAACCCGCAGTGGAACCCAGAGCCACACAGATGGCGGCCACTGCGTCAACGGGATCACCAGTATCGCCTTTATCACCCTTTGCCCCTGAAGCGGCAACCAAGTCCCAGAACGTATCGTCCGGCGGGATGTTCGACAAATCCGACTGGTGATCGAGCAAGGCAATATAACTGCTGCCATCAAATTCAACGATGTCGCTCTTTTTATAAGCTGTGTCAGTTTCCCATGACCCACGCCATGTGGTTGCGGCGTCATCACCGCCCAAGGGAATAACCACGACTCTAGTCTGCCCATAGGCTGAAGACACACACAGCAATATAAACAGCGCGAGGACAGCGCGTGAAGAAAAATAAACCATATCTACTCCTGATTTTATAATTACTTGATAGCTCAGAAGGCCAAAACTAGGGAAGACTAGGATCAAGAAAAAATATCAATATCACGAGAAGTAAAAAAATAACACCCCTTGCTAAAAAAAGGGCAGCACTATTTAGGTTTTGGGTGTGATTTAGTGGGCTGCACTAATGGCTGTTATGGGCAAATTTGCGCCAAATGACCGGCTGTGGAATACTCATTTGAGACATACAACTTATGACTGCCTCCCTTTTTACGACACATGAAAAGTATCATTTACAAATTTGCCATCGCTTGTATTTTGATCATAAGCCTGTTGCTCGTTTCTATACTTTACTATCAACTCGGTAGTAGAGAATCGCCGTATCTGGCTGAAGTTATTCTCGACGAAAAGAGAAGGTATGTTGCGGCAAAGTCTGTTGAAATGGGCGGAGGTGCTGTGGGTTGGTGTACTGTTTCTGTTGCCCTCACTGACTTGGTTCCTCCTCTAAATTGGTTAAAGGCGATAACAGAGCCAAATCAAATAAAAGTCTTTGAAATGACTGGATGCGATGAAAACCTAATTAGTATGAATTTATCGAACGACTCTTTAAGCATACATTGCGAACATAAAACCAACTCTATTGCCCAGCAAGGCAAAGAGTTCTTAATTGTATACGAGTCAAAATTCAAGGGTCTGTCAGTTAATTTACATGAATGTGAGGGTGTTTTCGAAGATAACGAATGACCGTCTTGGGCAAACAGCTGGCGCCAGAATTTAGTTAATTGTTGTGCAAAAATATCGATCACTGATTTCGTAGACACCACTGCCCACGCCTTCTTTGTTGCCGCCATGGAACATCGAAATAAAAAGGCGGTCGTCGTAGGTCGAGAAAAAATAGGGTATCGATTCTGGGTGAATGAGGTGAGATAAATCTTCCCAATTCGAACGTTCGAAGTCCTCCCATGATTCCCATCGCATGACTTTGTTAGTCATGTTGTTCTCGGAACCAATGTATCTGTTTTGAGCTGATGGGTAGTAATTAGAAGCGTACCAGTAACCGTTGAAGTACTCTATGTCATTCAGTATCAAACCATCTTTCTCGAAACTCCCAGATTCAGAGTATTTCATCGACTGGTCCTGATTGATACGGGCTGACCAAGTGCTCGAATCGGTAAAGTCCTCCATCTCTACAATATTGCCTTGCGTAGTATTCACTAGATATATAACGCCGTTAACCACACTGAGTGCACGCATATAACCAATTGAGAAGTCTGGGTTTGCTGTCTTTTTGCGGATCGCATTGGTGATGGTGTCGCGCGAGACATAGTGCACATCGCCAATGCCTGCATCACTGGGCCGAAACCGAATAATGCCGTGAGCAAGAACGACATAAATATGATCATCGACAGTGTTATAGGCAATGTCGTGAGGTCGTTTTCCTAAACTATGGCCGGAGAGCTCAGTGTAACGCTTTAGGCCCTCATCATTATCCGCGATTGAATCAAACGCAATGATTTGGTGGTTTCCGGTATCGACTGCAAAATATTTCTTAGATGAAGGATGGTAGGTAATTGCATGCGGCTGACGCAAGCTGGCCATTTCACTTTGTTGCCAAGTGGTTGGGTCTTTGTCGGCTGATAGGCTTCGATAGACAAACCGGTTGTTGCTAAAGTCTGAGAGTATTTCTACGTTGTTTAGTGTGTCATAAAACACATGCGTTGGTGTTACACGAGCCCCTTGGATGACACCGTATGCTCTCGGCGTAAACTCAACAGAAGTCTTAAGAAAACCGAAATGCCTTAGCAACAAAATCAGGGTCGCCGAGACAACTAGTAAACCTAAGCTAAGCCTCTTAATATTCATTGGCTAGCCTTCTAATAGTAGGTTGAGAAAAGGCGTGATGCTGGCTCGATCGAACTGCTTGCCAGGGACTATGTTCAGTTTTCCATTTGGGCAGGCTTTGGTTGGTCGCTCACTTTGTGCATATAATTCTTGGCCTAGAAAAGTGAGTTTAACTGTGCCGTTTAACCCGTTATTGCAGTACAAAACCCCTGACCGTAACGTCCAGTCTTTAGATTGAGCAATTCTTTCATGTGTCCATAATGGGAGAGTCGAAGGGAACATATTGAGCTGTGGACTCACTGTATCGAAAAAATGATCTGGTTCAATATCCGCTACGCCGTGATGTGGCACCTTTAAAATATCGGCTTTGTAGTATTTAAATGTTGCTATGGCTTTACCCGAAATAGAGCCTAGATCTCCCGTAAAAAGCGAACGGAAGCCACCGGCATCCCACTGGATAACCAACGAATAGTCATTGATCGTTAACCGTTCACCATCAATTTTGTCTGATTTTGGGGCATGAAGTACTCTCATCTTTGATGACGGTAAGTTGAGAGAAAAACCTTGTCCAATGTCATGAACTAACGTGCCCGACCGTTGTGCGGCTAATACGGTGTTTTCAAAATCTGCTTTGTCACCATATGAAACAGAAGACGGTAGTTCATTGTAATACAAATTATTGATCGTAATTCCACTCTGAATCAGAGGCACTAAACCGCCAAAGTGATCGTCATGAGGGTGAGTGATAAACAGGTGGTCGATTCGAGAAACTGCTAGTTTCTTTAAATAGGGAACTAAAAATTGACGTGATTGCTCGGGATCCCCAACATCAATCATGGCCACACTTTGATTGTCGATGATTAAGTGTGCGTCACCTTGAGGATCGTGATTGACGTGTACCATATGCCACTCAGGCGGTTGACTGGCAAAGGCAGCACTCACAAACAAAATGCTCACCATTGTGATAGTAAAGCGTCGAATCACTTTGAAAAAAGGAACGATTGGGAAAAAGTGGTCTAAGTGTTCACTGAGTGAAGTAGATAGTCAAATTGTATATTCGCAAAGTGCGAGTCTTTTAGGAAAGGGCGGAACCATTTGTTTGAATTCACTTTAGCTGCGGTAATATGGGCTAAGTCGATAGGGTTGAATGTCTCTTATGGGCAACGTTGACCCATTCGCATTGACATAATCGACTTGGTTTTAAATACTAGTTTCTACCACATAGGCTATCTCAATACGTTTGGCTTTTTCAAAATATGAAAGTCTCTAGGAACTTTAGGCCTTAATAAAGGTAACAACAATGAGTTTTACTGAAGCAAATCTAGTATTTTTGGTGGCCGTCCTAGGTTCCTCATGGCTAGTTAAGAATGCGGAGAAACAGCTTTCATCAGCGCAGAGAAAAGCTTATTCGGACTCAATTAAAGATTTAGCTTGGTTTAGGTTGGTTTTCATAGCAATTCTGGGCTTGGGGTACTATTCATTACTTGAGAACTCAAAGATTTCTGAGCAAGTTCTAAATTATGGTTATTGGTGTATTTTTCTCGCTTATGTAACTCTCATGTTAATTTTGGAAAGAAACAAGTTAGATAAACTCGGATTGCCCCAAACATTTATAGTCAAAGCAAGCGCATCAGATGTGATTCTTTATTTAGCCTCAGGAAATTTCTTACAAGTTCTAGTTCGAGATTGATAGGACTCGAGCACCCCAGACGTATTTTTTCGCCAATATCTCTGAGTAATGCCGCACAAGTAAATCAGCTGCTTCGGTTAAACCGCATTTGGTACGCCCGTTTTTGATGCGTTTGGCTTTCCCACATCATGGTGAATGTATGACAGATGAGCTTCGCACTTTTTTCATCCGCCACGCGATGGGTTTAGATAGTT
>CAYGNS010000228.1:0-4922 GCA_964351295.1 uncultured Gammaproteobacteria bacterium | reverse complement strand
CCCACTTTTTACCGACCCTGCGCGCGCCGCCGACCCGCCCCCCAAAAGCACAGCCACCATACCGAACTGACTCGGTGAATACTCTGGCCATTGCTTGGGAGTACTCATGCCGCACCTCCACTGCCGGGTAGTTGGTGAGTTGAATACACATCGCGCGCTGCTTTACTGATACTGCCCGCGCCCATGCACAACACCACATCATCGGCAAGAACATACGGCGCAAGTACGTCCGCAAGGTCGTCAATGTCGGCCAAATAAACGGGTTGACTCGCACCGCGAACGCGAATCGCTTGGCATAGAGCCTTGCCAGTTGCGCCCGCGATGGGGGCTTCACCCGCGGGATACACTTCGCTCAACACCAAGGCATGTTGCTCTGCTAGAACCTGCACAAAATCTTCAAACAAGTCAGACGTGCGACTGTATCGATGCGGTTGAAACACCGCCACGATGCGCCGCGTTGGCCAACTTCCACGAGCCGCTTCAAGGGTTGCCGCAATTTCCACAGGATGATGCGCGTAATCATCCACTAGGGTTACGCGCTTGCCGGCAAAATCTACATCGCCCAAGATCTGGAAGCGTCGCCCGATGCCCGCGAATTCGGCTAAACCCGCAATAATCGCGGCATCAGCCACATCGAGATGCGTAGCAATGGCGATGGCGGCTAAGGCATTTTGCACGTTATGGCGACCTGGCAAAGCCAGATCCACCTGTAAGTCACTTGGGTTATTGCGACGTCGTACTTTAAATTGCATACGAGTATGAGTCTGGCGCAAGTCATATCCGTAGATTTCGGCGTCTTCGGTTAAGCCATACGTTAGCACCGGTTTGTGCACATCCTTTAAGATAGAGCGCACATTGGCGTCATCGATACACAAGACAGCTAGACCATAGAATGGCAAATTTTGCAGAAAGGCGACAAAGGTGCGCTTCAAAGTTGCCAAATCACCGGCATAGGTCACCATATGATCTTCGTCTATATTGGTTACGACCGCCATTTCAGGCTTGAGATTTAAAAACGATGCGTCGCTTTCATCGGCTTCGGCGACCAAGTACTCGCCTTGGCCCAATTTCGCATTGGCGCCCGCGCTGTTAATCAGACCACCCACCACAAAGGTAGGGTCAAGCCCCGCACTGATCAGAATGGCTGACACAAGACTCGTAGTCGTGGTTTTTCCATGCGTGCCGGCTACCGCGATACCCTGCTGCAAGCGCATAAGTTCGCCCAACATTTCGGCTCTTGGAATTACGGGTATCCGCGCCACCAATGCACCAGCCACTTCGGGATTGGCACGGTCAATAGCCGATGAAACCACCACCACATCAGCGTTGGCAATATGCGCGACGTCGTGACCGATACTCACTTTAATGCCGGCTGCTTCGAGTCGACGCGTGACGGGGGTAACAGCAATATCGGAGCCGCTGACGCGATAGTTGGAGTTAACGAGCACCTCAGCAATGCCTGACATGCCGCTTCCGCCAACGCCAACAAAATGAATGTTCTTTACTCTATTACGCATAAATATATTCCTCGCACACGGCCACCACATCGGCTAACGCATTGGGTTTATGTAGGCGTTGCGCATTACGGCCCATTTGGGCCAATTCGGAAGGGATTGCCAACAGATTGGCGAACACGCTAAGCATTTGTCCATTTTTAAGTGCACTATCAGGCACCATCACGGCCGCACCCGCGTCCACCAAAAATTGTGCATTGTGGTCTTGGTGGTCGCCGGCCGAAAATGGATAGGGCACCACAATACTGGGCTTGGCAGCGGCGCAAAGTTCTGCAATCGTCATCGCCCCGGCGCGACACACAACAAGATCCGCCCAAGCTAATGCCTGCGCCATATCTTCAATAAATTCACTCACCTTTACATCGCTCGTGGCCAAGCGGGACTCGGCTGCGTAATTTGTTTGCACGGCCTCGGCACGCCCACGACCGGTTTGATGCCATAGGCACAAGGCCAAAGAGCGCGACGCAAGGACCTGCTCAAGTAATTGTCCAAAGCAGTTTGGCAAATAGCGATTAAACGACTCGGCGCCCTGGCTTCCGCCCACAACCAAAATGCGCAATTGCGCTAATCGATCGTCAGCGCCCTGAGTAGACCGCGCGCTCGCCATAATGCTCGCGCGCACTGGGTTCCCCACCCATACACTGCTCGTCGGCAGATCACGCACATTGGGAAAGCCCGTTAATACTTTGGTCGCAATCCGCGCTAAATAGCGGTTGGTAAGCCCTGCAATTGCGTTCTGTTCATGAATAACCAGTGGCACGCCCAACAAGCGCGTGACTAATCCGCCAGGGCCAGCCACAAACCCGCCCATACCCAATACGACATCGGGACGGTGGCGCAACATGATACGCGCCGCCTGCCACATAGCCCGCACAAGCTTGAAGGGCGCGACCAACAAACCGAGCTTGTGTTTACTGCGCAAGCCTTCAATGGTAATCCAATCAATCGGGATATCGGCGGCTGGCACCACGCGTGCTTCAAGGCCACGACGCGTGCCCATCCAGCGCACGGTCACACCTTTGCTCTGCAAATTCTGCGCAACCGCCAGTGCAGGAAACACGTGTCCGCCGGTACCACCAGCCATAATCATTAATCCGCCGCGGCTCATAAGCGACTCCGGATGGCCGCCTTACTCGGCGTCATCAATGCCACGTTGCGTTGTTTGGTTTGGCGATCTACAGCAAACAATAAGCCAAGAGCAAAACAACTCGTTAACATGCTACTGCCACCATAACTAATGAAAGGCAGCGTTAGACCTTTAGTCGGTAGAGCCCCTAAATTGACGCCCATATTGATGATTGCTTGAAAGACCAATAAGAAAGTAACGCCTTGGGCTAAACGCGCAGAAAAGACCTTTCCGACCAACTCAGCTGCTCTAGATATCACCAGCGCGCGATGCATGAATAACGCGAACAGCACGATCACCAACACTAGGCCCAACAATCCCAATTCCTCGCCAATGACCGCAAAAATAAAATCGTTGTTGGCGTGCGGCAGGTAATACAATTTTTGAATACTGGCACCCAAGCCCACGCCAAATATTTCACCACGACCAATGGCAATAAGCGCTTGTACAAGCTGAAATCCTGAATCAAAAGGATCAGCCCAGGGATCACGAAAACTGATTAAACGCTCCAACCGATAATCAGAAGTCGTAATCATCAAAAACATCGCAATCGCCGCTAGGGCTACACACAGCAAGGTGTGATCAATGCGAATGCCGCCCAAAAACATCATCAAGCCGACCGTGACCGTAATCACGAAGAAGCTGCCAAAATCAGGCTGAGTTAGCAGCAGCCCCGCGAAGATAGCGAGTACCAAGCCTATATTGAGAATACCCTTGCTAAACTGCTGTAGCTCGCCTTGTCGACGGGTTAAATAGCTAGCGACATAGATAATGATGGCTAACTTGGCATACTCCGCTGGTTGCAGCGAGAAGCCCGCAATGTAGAGCCAACGGCGACTGCCGTTCAGCTCAACCCCTAAGAGCAAAACCGCGCCCAGGCCCAGCAAAGCGATGAGCAATATGGGCATACTCATACGACTCCAAAACCGCACAGGTATGTGCATCACGATAAAGGCGATACACAAACCAGCAACCACATGCACCACTTGCCGCCAAAATAAATCTGTATTGACTGAATGGGTATCCCCGATCGCAATCGATGCCGAGTAGACCATTAGCAAGCCAAACATCAAAAGCGCCGAAACCGTACCTAACAGAATAGGGTCTAGCTGATGCGCACGCGCGTCGCTATGCGTTCTAGTTGCTTGTAGAGTCGATGCACTCATGACGTAGCGCTCCTAGCCAATTCGGACACGCAGCGCACGAACTCGTCACCACGGGCTGCGTAATTCTCGAACATATCAAAGCTTGCACAGGCCGGGCTTAACAGCACTAGATCGCCATCACTAGCAATACGCGAAGCGGTGCTTACGGCCGCACTTAAAGTTTCCACCGACGTAACAGGCACGCGACCCGCAAACGCTTGGCCGATTTGACCTCCGTCTCGACCAAGCGTAATAAGATGTTTAATCTGTTCTACGTTCAGTGCGGCGAATTCGTTAAAATCAGCACCCTTGCCCTCGCCTCCAGCGATCCAGACTATGGGTTGCTCGAGGCTGTTTAGGGCAGACCACGCTGCGCCGATGTTGGTCGCTTTCGAATCGTTCACCCACACTACCCCACGCACAGTAGCTACGGTTTGCATCCGATGTGCGAGGCCTTTGAATTCACGAACCGCTTGCACCATCGGTGCGAGCTCCAATTTGAAGTCATGCAAAAGCGCGAACGCGGCCAACACATTGCTTACGTTGTGCGTACCCACGAGTGGCACGTCGCTTAAAAGCATGAGCTTTTGGTCACCTTTTACAAGCCATCGGCGTCCTTGCAATCGGCGTACGCCGAACTCGTTGTTCGACTGCGGTTCTTGCACGGCAAAGCGCAGCAACTTACTGTTGGTGGTGATCTGCGAAACACCACTATCGTGGCTCGGCAATACAGCTACTTTGGCGCCTTTTAGAACGCGGGCCTTGGCCAGCACGTAATCGCCAAACGACTCATACCGATCCATATGATCAGCGCTGATATTAAGAATTGTGGCGGCACGAGCACCCACGCTGAGGGTTGTTTCAAGCTGAAAACTAGAAAGTTCAAGTACGGCTAGATCGAAAACCAAACCGTCCGTCAACGCATCGAGTGCCGGTAGGCCGATATTACCGGCTACCAACGTACGCAGGCCCGCCGCGTGGGCCATGGCGCCCACCAAACTGGTCACGGTACTTTTCCCGTTAGAACCAGTAATTGCCACTAGGTCTGCCGAATTGTCTTGGATAAACAATTCAATATCGCCAACCAAAGTCGCCCCACGGCGCTTAGCGTCAAGCAATTCCGGAGTACTTAATGCC
>CAYGNS010000227.1:0-4931 GCA_964351295.1 uncultured Gammaproteobacteria bacterium | reverse complement strand
ATAAAGTTGTTGTCGTTACTGCGTCGGTTGAAAATTGGGTCCGCGCGTGGTGCGATGAATTGGATGTGCAATTAATTGGGTCGCGTCTTAAAGAAGTGAATGGAGTAATTACTGGCGAATTACTCGGGGAAAACTGTAATGGCGCAGAAAAAGTAAACCGAGTTAACCTTGAGTTTAATTTGCGAAATTACGATCAGATCTACGCGTACGGCGATACTGAAGGCGATGGACCAATGCTGAGGCTTGCAACAGCCGCCTTTTATCGTGCATTTTAGGCCATTCAAATTTTCGTTGGCAGTGACTGTTTGACTTCGATTGAGGCATGCTAATATCTTGGCGTTTGCAAGTGGCGCTTGAAACACACTTTTGTTGATCGATTAAGCGTCTGCCCTTTTTCGTGATAGGTAATTCAGCCATTCATATGCTCTCGCCGAGTCGTTTGTTCCTCCATCGATTTTCCGTGCTCCTTTTGGTAGTTTGCCTTGTTTTGGCCTGTGCATCGCTACTGACGCCAGCAACCGCAAAGTTCATTATTACGGCTCAACCGATTGCTCTTGACGTCGGCTGCGAAGAGCACGCAGCGGACTATTTGGAACGGTCTCGATTTCGTCCTGTTGATGCCTTTATGCGAAGTCAATGCAACGAATCAGCAATGCCGAGCGGCTTGCAATCGGCACCATTTGTTGCGCGCAGCGATGGTGTGCAGTTCTACTATTACGGTTCTCGAAACTTGCCCGAATTAGTTTTGCTGGATGGTGGTGGTGCGCAGTATCGTTTCAAGACTCATCTGATTGAGAATCGCATAAGTTTTCACAACCTGTATATTCCTGAATTTTTGCAGGGGCAGACGCTTACACTGCAATTATCATCATACAACGATGCCAACGCTGGTCAGTGGATTGCGATCGCGGGACTTCAGAACGCGTCTTTTTCGAGTTATGTGGTGCTTGGATATCTGAGCCTGTTGAGCACTTTAATAGCCGTTAGCGCGCTGCTATTTGGCCTCCATGCGTTTATTAGACTTTATTTTGAGCAAGATGAAAGTTTAATCGTAATGCCTCTACTGCTTGGCGCATTCGGCTTTGCTGCCTTTTGGGGGTATTTCATTCACTACGCTTTGGGAGTCCTGATTTCGGCGACGGCTTTGGTGGTCGTCACCGTGGGTGCATGGCGGAGGTTGCAACAAACCAATTTACCCGTACAAACTTTGCAGCTGGAGTGGTCAACGGCAGCATTGATCTTAGTATGCGCTTTTTCATTGTTCGGTTTGACCATTAGCTATTTCCCCTACACATTTGGACTAGCAGAGGATTTCCAACAAGTGGCGCACCGATGGCGAGAAATGCCTGTGGACAGCTACTTACCGAAGCTCTTGGCAGACCGAATTTGGGTTAATCAGGCTATTAATCCGTTTATTTCTGGCTGGTTAAGTAGTGATCGCCCACCACTTCAATCTGGCATCAATCTATTGTTCTATCCTGTTCTGCAAAACGGGATGGCGTACCAAGGCTTATCGGCCTTGCTGCAAGCAACAATGATTTTGCCGATGCTGCTGATTGTTCGGCAACTGGGATTAAGTCGAGTGCTCTTTTGGGTGCTTTTGGGCCTAATGAGCTGTGGATTTATTATTTTAAACAGCGTCTATGTTTGGCCGAAATTGTTAGCGGCCACGTATCTGCTCATTTGCTACCTCCTCGTGTTTGATTCCGATCGACTTGAATTTTCCCCACCGTTAAAAATCCTGCTGATTGCCGTAGCAGGAAGTAGCGCCATGCTTTGCCATGGCGGCTCTGTATTTGCACTACTCCCAATTTTCTTGATCGCACTTGGCCGAGGGTTTAAATATTGTCTGACCGTGTTGGTGCCGAGCGGCCTGCTGATGATTGTTTGCTATTTACCCTGGGTATTTTATCAGCGCGTGATTGATCCTCCTGGAGATCGATTGTTGAAGTGGCACTTTGCTGGCCACCCGGCGATTACTGACAGTTCGTTTGGCGAAACCTTGATCAATGCGTATTCATCATTAACGCTCAATCAATGGGTAGCTAATCATTGGGCGAACATAGAGCGAGTGTTTGATCGCGCGTGGCAAATAATTTACTGGATTCCCGAGCTGTTTAAGATACCTTTTCACGCACCGCATTATGGTTTTTTACACGATATTACGTTTGGTAATTTTTTCTTTTCGTTTTGGTTTTTATCACCACTCTACGCCTTGATGGCGTATGCGTTAAGTGGAGCTTCAAACTCTAACGTTAAGGCGGAAGAACGTGAGACTCTAAAATCGCTACTGCAGGTTTCAGTGTTAGGGCTATGTATATGGATTCTCTTGATGTTTCGCCCTGGTTCTACAAGCAATCATTTGGGCACATATTTTATTTGGTTAAGTTGTTTTCTTGTGGCGGTCACCTTGGCCGCTCGCACACATAAGTTTTATTTGATAATCGCCGTCGTGCTCAATGCTCTGCTCATGCTGCAGTTTTATGTTTTTGATTACGTGTGGTTTGCGCGACCGGCGAATGCGCTGTATCTGGTCTACTCGCTAGTGACCTTTTTGCTTTTACTGGTCAGCATCTGGTGGGTACAAAGTGCCGTGAATAGGCAAACTAACGCGATAAAGGTGGCAGTTACCGATAGAGGATAGTGCGCGTGAGAGGGCTACTTTGCGGCTCAAGACTTTTTGGTATGCGCCCAAAGGCGAGTGCTAATCACTCAGACGGACTCAGGAAAAACAAGAGCCCGTCTGAGCAGTATGTGTTTAAGCGAACTTACCGTTTACTTTCGCACGTCGCAAATAGGCGGCGGTTGAAACGATCTATTCTGCCAATTTGCCAATCACCAAGCCTGCTAATAGCCAAGTGACGACGTTATCGAGTAACATCACAACTGAGTAGCCTGTTGGAAAACCAAACCAGTTCCAGTACATAAACGCTGAGGATAGGCCGATGAGCAGGCCAATGGTCGTTATAAACGTTACTTTCTCGGCATAGCTCTGCGCTTGCGTTTTGGCGAGCAATAGAATGGCGATATAGGCCATCACGATGCCTGCGATGACCGCTTGAACCATCATCTGCACCATGCCGATTGGCGATCCATCGCGAAGTACATTCGCCATCGCGCTGGGCTCACCCGGGGTGTAGTCGGCTTGGTTAGATGGAATGAAATACATTCCAGACTTGGGCGCGTTATCTACCAGCACTTGCATAACAGCCGCTTCATCTACAAAGCTGTGCACATCGGTTTGATGCCATGGCAAAATAGTCCACGACACAAATCCCCAAAAAAACATCACGAGACCAGCCGCGGTGGCTGCAATTATGTTTTTCATTGGTTTCCTCCAATTAGTTAATGAATGGCGCGTCTTTGGCGCCTTTTGACTTGACCACTTCTTAGTGAGTGGGTACGCCCTAGTGTGCGCTTGAGATTTTTATGATTCAAGTCAACGCACAACTTTAGCGATCTAAGAAATACCACAGTGCTAATAGTTATACCGCTCGCACATCTCTGCATGCACGGAGTTGTCGCGCGCTTCGCCAAAATTTAATTACCCCTGAAAAAGGCTTTGCTAGCGTCGTCGGCAGGATAAAATGTTTCAATTTTTAGTTCGTTAGCCGTTACATCCTGCGCGCTACCAAATGCTGATAACACGCTAATGAGGCTCAACTGTTGCCCCGCTACGCCGTAGCGTAGAGGCAGGATTGGCGATAGTGGCACATTAGGCGAGTCGTCGCTAATGGGTACATATTGAGCGAGTTCGTCGACTATTGCAGTAACCCCAGGGTCGTGCTGCTCCTGCGCTTCGCGCCGAAGTCGCGTATACAAAGATGGTGCAACCTCATCCCAATTGTGGGCAAAGCGACGCAACCCACGTGGGTGTAGTGACAAGCGCGCAATGTTGACCTGTCCGTCGTCGTTGATCTCGCGCAAAATGGACGGTAAGTCGCCAAACAGTGCGAGCAATTTGTCGGCGGCTTTATTTTTCATCTTTAAGTTCCAGTAGCGGTCCATCACTATGGCTGGATAGGGTTCGTGATTGTCGAGCATCAGTTTCAGTACATCGTTAACCACCTGCATGGTCGGTGCGCCCAATTCACTTTGAACGTACAACGGTGCGAAGCCTGCTAGGTTGAGTAGCCGATTGCGCTCGCGATTCGGAACTTCTAACGTTTCGGCTAATCGCATTACCATATCGCGACTCGGCTTGGCACGACCGGTTTCCAGCCAAGACAGATGCCGTTGTGAGACTTGCGCTTCAAGCGACAATTCCAACTGCGACATCTTTCTTTGTTTACGCCAGTTCTTTAATAGGTCGGTAAAGTCTAGTGCATGGGGTGTGTGTGCTTGCGGCTGTTGCATTGTTCTGCTCCATAGGGTGGATCTTTACTGTATGCGCGCCACATACTCATTTCAATAACCTTTAACGTCATAGCTTTCGACAGCCACCCATGTATGGAGCGATGCTAAGATAAATGATGCGTTGGTTTACGCAGTCTTAATAAGCAAAAAAAAAGCCGGAGCAAAGGCTCCGGCCAATCCAAGGGGATCAATTACATCCTAGCTACATCGCAACGTTTAGGGTGCGCTTATCTGCAGGATGTGTGGTAACACATAGCTTAGGCGGTGCGAATCGAAACAGGTGCGCCGTCTTCTGATACGCATTCCATAACTGAACGCTCGCCATTAGCGGTAACACGAAATTTCGCAGTGAAAATTCCACGACGCGAACGAATGGTAGCAACCTTCACGTTTGTTACGCCTTCCATGCTTTCGCTGATAGTGTTTTTGCAATCAGTCAGCAAGGCGTTATCCGATTTTTGATCAGCGAAGGTAGGGGCCGCAAATACTAATGAAGCAGTGATTACCGCAAATTTAATGATGTTTTTCATAATAGTCTCCTAGGAAGAGAGTTGAGTTTGTAATCGTTGCCAGCA
>CAYGNS010000226.1:0-4947 GCA_964351295.1 uncultured Gammaproteobacteria bacterium | reverse complement strand
CCTTGCGTTCGCTCTAGCACCGCTTTAATTTCTTCGCTGGCGTACTCGACTAGGTGCTCGCCGTTGCGGCGGTTAAGATTAGGATGCACCATGTCGCCTTGAATCGGGCCTGGTCTGACAATCGCGACTTCAATCACTAGGTCGTAAAAGCACCGCGGTTTAAGACGCGGCAACATCGACATCTGTGCGCGTGACTCAACTTGAAACACACCGATACTGTCGCCAGCACACAACATATCGTAAACCAAAGGATCTTCGCGCGGGATATCTTGAACGCGCAACACCTGCCCAGAATACTCACTGACCATCTGCAGCGTTCGAGAGATCGCGCTCAACATGCCTAAACCCAAAACATCCACTTTGAGCAAACCTAATATCTCGATATCGTACTTGTCCCATTGAATAATGGTACGGTCGGGCATCGCCGCATTCTCAATGGGCACTAAAGTGCTGGTTTGACTTTCGGTAATTAAAAACCCACCCACATGTTGCGATAAATGTCGGGGAGTGCCCAGAATTTGCTTAACTAATGAAAAAAAGTAGCGATTAATATTGCTATTAAGATCGAGTTGGCGCTTCTGCATTTGTGCGCTAAGCGTTTCAATGTTGTCCCACCACGCCATAGATTGATTGAGTTCTTCAATAAAATTACCGGGTAAGCCTAAGGCTTTACCTACATCACGAATTGCGCTTTTACGGCGATACGTAATTACGGTTGCCGTCAGGGCAGTACGTCGCCGCGTATATTTTTGATAGATGTACTGAATGACCTCTTCGCGACGGTGGCTTTCAAAGTCCACATCAATGTCGGGCGGTTCGTTACGCTCTTTCGAGATAAAGCGCTCAAACAAAAGCTCGTTTACACCGGGGTCCAGTTCGGTAATGAATAAGCAGTAACACACCGCTGAATTGGCGGCCGAGCCACGACCCTGACACAAAATACCCTGTGTACGGGCAAACGCCACAATGTCGTATACCGTTAAAAAGTAGTACTCATAGTGCAACGCGCGAATAATGCGTAACTCGGCTTTAATGGCGCGCACGACCTTCGCGGGCACGTTGCTTGGTCGTTTATGCGGTATTGTTTGAACGCTGCTGCTGGCCGTATCAGCCCAACGCTTACGTGCTCCACTAAAACACAGCTTGCGTAAGTGTGTGGTTGCACTCATACCCTCAGGCACGAGCTCGTGCGGGTACTCATAACGCAGCTCCTGCATACTAAAATGGCACAACTCGGCAATGCGTAGCGATTCTTCTAATAAAGCCCGTGGGTACACACGCTCTAACACTTTATATGGCTTAAGATAACGCTCAGCGTTGCTGTAGCAACGTAGCTGTAATTGCGTAACCGTGGTGCGCAAACGAATCGCCGTAACCGTGTCTTGCAAAGGTTTGCGCGATTTGCAATGCATGTGTACATCGTTGCACGCCACCATATTGATGCCCAACGTTTCGCTTAAGCTATTGCGATACAGATACCGCGCTTGGTCATCACTATTCCAAAACAGTTCAACGCCTAACCATAAGCGCCCTTTAAACCACTGCGCAAGTTGCCTACCATGCTCAAGATCGGCGGTCTGGTCATTGGGCAACCAGATGGCCAAGCAATGCTGTAAGCCAAAACGCAAGTCACGCATCTGCAACGCGTACTCGCCTTTTGGGCTACGCCGTCGACCGCGAGTAATCAAAGAGGATATTTCACTGTAGGCTACTCGAGTCGGCGCCAGCAATATGAGCTTTAACGGGTCGGTTTCGCTTTGCAGAGTAAATTCGCTGCCGATAATTAACTTAATACCCGTCTCAACACTGGCCTTATAGGCTTTAACCACACCAGCAAACGAACATTCGTCAGTAATGGCGATTGCGGCATAATTTAATTCCGCAGCACGATAGACCAGTTCAGCCGGGCTCGAAGCGCCGGTTAAAAACGTGTAGTGCGACTTGGTGTGCAATTCGGCAAACATGGCTAATTTGCAGGGCGAGTGAGGCTCAAGCAAACGCCCCATGCATAAACCACTGTTGCTGTGTACGTTCAAAGTAGACCCACAGCAAACGCCCACTTACTTGTCGGGCAATATAGTAATCACGACTGCACAACTGCGACCACCAGTGGCTGCTCACTCGATTCGGGCCATGAATAAAGACTAAAGGGCCATCACACGATGGGCGCCCATCAGTTAATTTTACTAAGCGACGCGGATGCTCTAATAACCACAACGGCTCGGTTAAATCCTGCTGCGAGACGTTCTCTGCAGCTAAGTTCTTAACATTTTGCGGTGCGGGTTTAGTTGCGGATGTAGTTGCCATTGCAACCCAGTGACTAGCCAACTCAGGTAGGTGCTCAGCTTGCGCGGTGATTTGCCGAACAGCGCCTGTGCCTAAACGGCTATTCAAACGATCGATTAAGCGGTTGAAATTGACCTGGTCTGGTCGCGGATCGAATAGATCGTCATGCCACATAGAGCGAGCAAACAGCTCATCGCTACCGAGCTCTATGCGCGAAAACTCCCACTCTATTGCGCTGCTAGCAAACTTTAGGTCGGTTAATTCTTGCACCATTGCTAGGTCGAGCTTAGTGCTATTTAGCTTAATTTCAATGGATTTCAAGAGGCGATTATTCTCGTGATAAAACCGCCAAACAAAACCACGACACAGTAATTGTCGAGTCTGCACAAAGCTCAGTAAGTCTTGCAACAAACGACTCACTTGTTGCTCAATCCACAATCGGTTGCGTATGGGTTCAGCAAAATCAACGCTGGCCATAAACGTCTCTGGTGGGGTTGTGCAGATTTGTGGGTCGGCGGTTTGCCCTACTAACTGATCTAAATACTGTAAGGTGTCCTGCCCAAAGCGCTCGCCAAGCTCTGCTGTGGGAATCGTCAGAACATCCCCCACCGTGACAAAACCACAATGCTGTAACTGCTTAATGGTTTTTGCATGCAAATCTAAATCCGCCAAATAAACATGCTTTAACAACGCTTGGCTATGCTCGAGCTGCCACTCTTGCTGATAACCATAACTGAGCACATAAGCCGCTTTAGGGGTGGCGGCGACTGCGCTGCAAACGTCTATCTGCAAACGCTCTAAGTCCGTGCTAATCAAGTGGTGTAAGTGCTTTAGCCCACGAAAAAGTGATAGGCTGCGCCCCACCTCCAACAGCAAAGTATGCTCGTCGTAAATGCTTACATGAGAGGTGAATCGATAGGCCCATTCGCACAGAGCTGTTAGCTTGAGCGCTTCTTGCTCGCATTGTCGCTCTATCAATGCCGCAGTAGGGTTAAGCATAAGCGTGTGACCAATGCTGTAACCCACCCGCACACCCAAATCCTCAGCAGTTTGATTACACTGTAAAACTTGATGCTCCTCAGTAAGCACTGTATTACTTTGATCGCGATAGCGCACACCCACCGCATTCAAGGGTAGATAAGCAAACCGCAAACAAAGCCATGCCGTCTGTGCTGTTCTCTGCGCCGTCGCGGGAGTAGCCGCAAGACCTCTGTCTGGCGTACGTAAAGCAATCGACATAATCAACTCACGCGCTTAAACGTTACTAGATTCGCGTTCTTTTGCTCGGTACTAGTGCCAACACACTTAGGTTGGCGAGCCGCTTTGGCCAAAATACGTAATGACCACGGCTGTGTACTGTATGCCCGATTACTGTGCGGTAGGTGCTGTGCTGGCAGGCGTTGCCAGTCAGTATAGTGCGGCGGTAAAGACACAGAACACTCTTGTCCTGCCCAACCTTGTGGTTGTTTTACTATGTGCAGATGCAGCTGGCTGTCTTCTTTGGTACGCAAGTGCATACGTAAGCTCGCGGCCGATGTTTGCTGAAGTTGCTCACCATGCCTAAACAGCACATGCCACACTTGCGCTTTTTCGGCCGCTAATTGCAAACGGCGGGTATCGCGCTGGGTAAGATTGTGCCGCCCCGTCCACGTGAAGACCGCCGCACAAGTATCGGATAACAAAGCTTGTTCAGCCGCCCATAAGGTGTCGGCAAGCGAACGCGTTTGTACCACTACAATTTGTTCAATCGGTAGATCTAACTTTAATAAAGCCGGCGCATACGGTTGATGAGGTGGCGCAACCCATAAACAATAGGGCGTGGGCAAACTCGTTGACGTGCGCGCCGATGCGCGAGCATGTGTGCGATCTGGCCCGACATATTCAAGTGACAATAGCGACCGTAGCGCGGGCATCAGCAAGCGCAGTTCGCCAACCCCTGCATCGCTCACGCCAAGCTCTGTGGTAGCACCAAGCGGCCAACCACCTAAGGCGATAGCGGCATTAAGCTCAGCAAAGCCAGTATCGATTACACCATGGCGATGACGTAACAAGTCTCGCGAACGCCAGACATGTTGCGATAACAACTCTTGCAGTTCTGCAGGCGTTTGCTGATTTGCTTGTACGGCAAGCCCCGCTTGCTCAACAGTGATCGACTGAGCTGGCGCTTTTGTTACGCTGTAACAACCCGCTTGTTCTTGAGCTAACTCGTCAATGCCGGCAAAGAGGTCGCCATGCGCATCGCAAGCCGTTACGCGACGCGGCTTGCGATGCGCTTTTGCAGGCGCTTGGTTGACGTTATAAGTGCGCTTAGATGACATGCGCTTAGCTTATTTGAATAACGTACAGTTTTCAATAAATACTGTTTTAATATACAGTTTTTTATGTAACGTTAACACAAATACAGGCTAGGCAGACGACTATCAAGCAAACGGGTACAATAGCCGCCCAGCAGGTGGCGACCCGTATCGCTAAGGTGCTCATTAGGCTAAAAGCTTAAGCACTGCAACACTTGCTAGCAAAGGGTTTTACACCTGCTTTACCTCGTAACATTCATCCGCTAACACCAAATCGAGAAAACACTGTGCTGACATCATTTCAGGAACTACGCGTATGGCTATCGAGCCAGATACTAGGACAAACAAAGCTCGTAGACCCCTTAGA
>CAYGNS010000225.1:0-4962 GCA_964351295.1 uncultured Gammaproteobacteria bacterium | reverse complement strand
CCACCCCCCCATGACCTTTTACTTAACTTGCGCGAGCGTTGGCTGTCCTAGTTTATTGCCCACAGCGCGTACCGCTACTAATTATGCCACTCTGCTCGACACTGCCGAGCGAGAGTTTTTAGTGCATCCGCGCGCGGTCTTGGTAGACGATGGACGGCTGACGCTCTCATCGATTTTTGAATGGTATGCGCAAGATTTTGGCAACAGTGAAAGCGAAGTGGTGGACTATATTGCTAAACGCTTACCACCTAAGCAGGCGCGAGCGATTCAACAAAACGATTCACGAATACGCTATACCTACGACTGGCAGCTTAATAATTGCGTTGATACACCAAACACTGATTGTTAGCCGGCATCGTAATGTCTTCGAGCAACACAAAGCCAACAAGTTCGGCGAGCTCATGAATCCAGTGCGCATCGCGAATGGCACTGCCAACACCGCGACTTCGCAAAGCGCGGTCAAACTCGGCATTGCTCTCACTGGTAAATTCGCCTGCATACGAAAATGGGCCGTAGACGACTAATAAAGCACGCTCGCGAGTATTGCTTGGCAAGCCTTTGAAAAAGTTCTCAACAGTATCGACATCCATTATGTGCAGCGTATTCGCCGTAAAGACCGCATCGTACATAACAACCTTTGCACCCTCAGCCAACCACGCCCGATCGTTTACGTCTAGTCGAAAGGGCGCCAATAAGTTCTCCAGATCAGCCTCCATCACGCGCTCGGCTAAATCGCCATAATAAGTATTGTGATCGGCTGTTTGCCAAGTTACGTGCGGTAACCGCTCGGCAAAATATTGTGCATGTTGGCCGGTACCTGAACCCACTTCAAGCACTGACATCTCTTTAGTAAAAAAACGTTCGAGCACGCTCAATATGGGCGCTTTGTTGCGCTCGCACGCTTCTGAAAATAATGGTTCTGTAATAGGAATAGTCACGTTGTTTTAATACCCCGCTGCGCTGCCATCTTTGCGCGATTCTGTGGCGCCCCAATAAACGTTATTAGGAGCGCGCATGATTGCTTGATAACCACCGTATGGCCCGTTGGCATATTGAATTTTGTGCCCACGGCGCATTAATTCTCGGATGGTTGCGTAAGGAAATTGAGATTCTAGGTTAAGCACCCCGCCATCGCGCATCACCTCGCCGGTGGGTTGCGACGAACCCGTGTGGTGAATGCGCGGTGCATCGCCCGCTTCTTGAATGTTTAAACCAAAATCGATCATATTTACCAATATTTGCGCATGCCCCTGCGGCTGCATACCGCCGCCCATTAAACCGAAGCTCATCCACGGCTTACCCTGCTTGGTTACAAACGCAGGAATAATTGTATGAAATGGGCGCTTGCCAGGGGCATAGCTATTATAGTGGTCGGGCTGGAGTGCGAACATCTCACCACGGTTTTGCAAGATAAAGCCTAAACCCGGCGGAGTCATGCCCGAGCCCATGCCGCGGTAATTACTCTGAATGAGCGATACCATATTGCCTTGGGCGTCAGCCGTAGTGAGGTAAATGGTATCGCCGCTCTCTAATTTGGGGTCGCCCGCTGGAAGTTCGGTGGCGGCCTTGTCCAGATTAATGAGCTTGGCGCGCTCTTTAGCATACGCTTTAGAGATGAGCTGTTGTACGGGAATTTGATTAAATTCGGAGTCGGCATAGTATTTGGCTCGATCCTCAAACACAATCTTTTTAATCTCGGTAAACAAATGTACGAACTCAGCCGAGTCACGCCCCATACTGCTTAGATCGTATAACTCTAACATATTGAGCATCTGCAAGACGGCTATACCTTGGCCATTAGGTGGTAGCTCCCACACATCGTAACCGCGATAGTTAGTACTAACGGGCTCCACCCACTTGCTGGTATGGGTCGCGAGGTCTCGATACTCTAGAAAGCCCCCGTTATCTTGCATATAGCGTGCAATGGTTTTGGCGATGTCGCCCTTATAAAACGCGTCGCGGCCGCCATCGGCTATCTGCGTAAGCGTATTGGCCAAATTTGGGTTCTTCCAGATATCCCCTTCGCGCGGCGCACGACCATCCAGGGTGAGTTGCTCTATAAAGCCCGGCCACTTACCTAAGATTGGTACGTAGATATCCCACAGATACGCAATGTACTGAGTTACTGGAAATCCCTCATTAGCGTAATTAATCGCAGGCTGCAACACCTCGGCCATGGGCAGCTGACCAAAACGCTCGTGCATTTCAAACCAGCCATCGACCGTACCTGGCACCGATACAGGTAGCGGCCCACGCTGCGGAATAGTTGTGTAGCCTTGCTCGATAAACCACTCGCGAGTAAGCGACTGCGGTGACTTGCCCGAGGCATTCAGCCCGTAAAGCTTGCTCGTTTTGGCGTCCCAAATAATGGCGTAGAGATCGCCACCAATCCCGTTGCCAGTGGGCTCCACGAGGCCGAGCACTGCATTGGCGGCAATGGCCGCGTCAATCGCATTGCCGCCCTGCTGCATTACGTCAAGGGCCACTTGAGTGGCTAACGGCTGTGACGTGGCTGCCATCGCATTGCTTGCCAACACGGGTGAGCGCTGAGCAAATTGTTCGCCGTTGATTCGATCTACTGCATAACCATTAGTGGTACTAAATACAAGCAGTGCCGTGCAGACCAGTTTGATGAAGCCAGCTTTGAATACGATGCGACTTGCATTCGCAAAAACCGTCGCTAGGTTAAGTTTTTGATTTAGATTCATTATTTTTTCTACAAAAGTGCATTCATTTATTGCAACGTCTAGTCCGTCACATCCTGTTTCATAGAGCGTTGCTATATTTTGGCCATTGTCTCTATTCGACCACTGATAGTAAACATCACCATTTCCCTGTTATGCGAACGTTCACCAAAAGTACTACAGTTGCATCGTTATTCTTTTTGCCCTTAATTGCACATGCTCACGAGCACACGATTTTAGTGCAACATTTAAAAAATGACTTTTTCGGCTACGCCGTGGTCTTGAGCTTAATGCTGTGGGTGGTTTGCGAGTTGCGAAAAGACGATTCCGAGACGGGCAATAATACATCTACGGCCGACTCTGCCTGCGCATCGGCCCTGCAAACAGTGAAACATGTTATCAGCAAAGCTGTAGGTCGACGTTAGGGTAGGCTATTTGGGAGTGCTCCGCAGATTGGACGAACGCAAACTGATGAGGGGATTGACCGCGGAGATAGGCGTAACCTGCGTGTCGTCATCGCGGTATGTTTAGAGTCCACTAGAGAATATCATCCGCAGATTTCACAGATTAACGCAGATTAAAAGGATAAAGATTTGACCACGCGAACGCCCAACACAGTCCTAGCTCTGAACCCCTCAAAAAAAATCTGCGCAAATCGGCGTTAATCTGCGGATTCTACGTTCTGCGTTGATCCGCGGAGATAGGCGTAATCTTAGGATTTTACTTTCTTCGTTAATCCACGGATTTCACAGATGAACACAGATCAAATAAGTGGTACTGATATACCCAGTTAATGAATCGTCCGTGACAACTCGCGGCAATAAATGCCGCCGGATATGATTAATAGTTTCAGAAGTAGGGATTTACAAATGAACTCAGATTTAGAAACTGATGACGAAACCTTCGCCATTATTGGTGCAGCAATGTCAGTTCACCGAGAGCTAGGCAATGGGTTTCTTGAACCAGTGTACCAAGCCGCACTAGAGCACGAACTCTACGAAAGGAATATCCCTTTCTCGCGCGAAATTGATATTCCCATTCACTACAAAAATAGCGTGTTACCTGTTAGTTATAGAGCTGATTTCCTATGTTTCGGCAAAGTGCTAGTAGAGTTGAAAGCACTCAGCAATATTGGTGGAAGAGAGGAGGCCCAAGTGATCAACTATCTAAAAGCGATGCGGATTGAGCGAGGTCTACTACTCAATTTTGGTACTTCATCGTTACAAAAGAAGCGCTTTATCCTATCAAGTGATCACCTGCGTAATTTGCTTTAGCCTTAAGGTGATCATCGGGCAATCAATGGCCATAACCGATGAGCACAGGATAAAGAGATGTTGATTTGACTACGCGAACGCCCGTCAAAGTCCCAGCTCTAAACCCTGAAAAAACAATCTGCGCAAATCGGCGTTAATCTGCGGATTCTACGTTCTGTGTTAATCCGCGGATATAGGCGTAATCTTCGGATAGTCATCGCGATGTAATTAGAGTCCCCTAATAAAATATCATCCGCAGATTTCACAGATTAACGCAGATTAAAAGGATATATATTTCACTACGCGAACGTCCAACAACGTACTAGCTCTGAACCTTGTAAAAAACAATCTGCGCAAATCGGCGTTAATCTGCGGATTTTACGTTCTGTGTTGATCTGCGGAGTTACACGTAATCTGTGGATTAGCTATGATGATCCAGTCAAGGCGTGAGAAAAAGCGATAAGCCATATAAAAAAAGGGCTTGATCAAATTATTGACCAAGCCCTTTGCAATTACGCGCATTTAAGCGTGTTGCTTCTACTGTGCGTTAAGCCCGCGTCGCTCCAACAATGGTGCAATATTTGGCTCTGCTCCACGGAAGTTTCGGAAGAGCGTCATCGCATCCACCGAACCGCCTTTAGATAACAAGGTTTCTCTAAAGTGATCGCCGTTCGCGCGAGTCATTCCACCGTTTTCTTTAAACCATTCCACAGAATCAGCATCTAATACTTCACTCCAGATATAGGAATAATAGCCGGCCGAATAGCCTCCCATAATGTGCGAGAAGTAAGTAGTGCGATACCGCGGTGGCACTTCGTCCATGGCCACTCCCGCTGCGGCCAACGCATTGGCTTCAAATTCCAAAATTTGTTCTGGAGTAGGTACTTCATCTGGATTTAACTGATGCAGAGCTTGGTCAAGAATTGAAGCCGCTAGGTACTCGGTTGTTTTGTAGCCTTGATTGAACTGCTCGCTTGCAAGTACTTTATCCAACAAATCAGTGGGAATTGGCTCGCCGGTTTCAC
>CAYGNS010000224.1:3690-4986 GCA_964351295.1 uncultured Gammaproteobacteria bacterium | reverse complement strand
TCCCGTGGGTGTCCGTACAAATGTGAGTTTTGTTTGTCGGCGTTAGATAAGACCGCTTGGCCCTTTGAGCTAGAGCGATTTTTGTCTGCAATGGAAACACTGCACGCGCGCGGAGTGCGGCATTTTAAATTTGTGGATCGTACGTTTAACCTCAATATCAAAACCAGTTTAAAGATCTTGGACTTCTTTTTGGAGCGCATGAGCGACGACCTATTTCTGCATTTTGAGGTGATTCCAGATCATTTGCCCGATGCGCTTAAGCAAAAAATTCAGGCCTTTCCAGAGGGCTGTTTGCAATTTGAGATTGGCATACAAACCTTTAACGCCGAGGTGCAAGCGCGCATCAGCCGCAAGCAAAAAAACGCCGTTGCGCAAGAAAATCTGCGTTGGATTCGCACGCATAGCAATGCGTACATTCATGCCGATTTAATCTACGGATTGCCAGGCGAAGATTTGGCAAGTTTTGCGATGAGCTTTAACACTTTGTACGCATTGCAGCCGCATGAAATTCAAGTGGGCATTCTTAAACGGTTGAAGGGGTCGCCGATTGTGCGGCATACGGCCACTCACCAGATGGTGTTTAACCCTAACCCGCCCTTTAATATTGTGCAAAACGACGTCTGCAGTTTTGCCGAAGTGCAGCGCATAAACCGATTTGCGCGTTACTGGGATCTATTGGCTAATTCTGGGCGGTTTCGCGACACGCTACCGCTATTGCTTGAAGAAGCCCCATTCGAACAGTTTTTGCGTATTAGTGATCTCTTGTTTGCGCGCACTCAGCAAACACACAAAATTGCGCTACTAAAGCTGTTCGATCTGGTTGCTGTGATCGCTGTTGAAGATTTGGGCTTAGACATGCTGCTCGTGCATACGGCACTAGAGCGCGACTTTCAGCGTTCCGGCTTAAAATCGCTACCCCAGTTTTTGCTCGCAGGAGAGGGCCAGCTGGGTCGACCAGATTCGCATAAGAGTCGGCAGCGTGCCGCTCGCCAAGCTCGCCGCTTAGACGCCTAATTGGCCATCCAGTGCTACTAAACTTAATTGAAATCGTGACAAATTAGGGCCTACGGGTACGAATTCGTTGGCGTAACAGGCATAATGCGCCCTCACCAACTAAGAGTTTTAACATGATTAAAGAAAACAGTGTCGTAACAATCCATTACGAATTAAAAAATGCCCAAGGCGAAGTGCTTGATTCATCTAAAGGTCAAGATCCTTTGGTTTACTTGCAAGGCGCAGGCAATATTATCGTCGGCTTAGAGGAAGAACTCGCTGGCAAAAAAGTGGGCGACGAAG
>CAYGNS010000224.1:0-3680 GCA_964351295.1 uncultured Gammaproteobacteria bacterium | reverse complement strand
AAGTCACTGCGGTGATTGCCCCAGAAAAAGGTTATGGTATGCCCGTCGACGCGCTGATTCAAACAGTGCCACGCTCCGCCTTTGGCGAGGCCATCGACCAAGTGACGGTGGGTATGCGTTTTCAAGCCGAAACAGAACAAGGTCCCGTACCGGTCGTGGTTACCGCCATGGAAGGAGATACCGTTACTGTGGATGGCAACCATCCGTTGGCGGGTCAAGAACTGCATTTTAAGGTGTCTGTATCCGATGTGCGTGACGCGTCAGCCGAAGAAGTTGAGCATGGCCATGTACACGGCGCTGGTGGACATCATCACTAGCATGCCACACTGCCTGCGGTGGTTACCTGCCGCAAGCAGTCTGTGCTTTGAGTTGAACTGTTTAGCCGTCTGAGGCTCTACTATGAGCGACCAGCGGGAAACTAGAAGATCAGGCGACTCGGCTGCTAATCACGGCGACTCGGCAGCGCCACAAGCAACGCTGCACGAGCAGCTCACTGATCAGAGCAAGTCGGCGTTTGGCCGCTACCAAGATCTCGCGCTTGGGTCATCCAGCTTTTGGTACCTACTTAAATACGAACTGATTATGCTGTTCGTATCGTGGCTACCAGGGGCTTTGGGTTTAGTGCTGCGCAAATTTTTTTACCCCTTCATTGTAGGCTCCGTCGGTCGCGGCGTGGTGTTCGGTCAGGGGGTGGCCATTCGACACGGCCCCAAGATTCATCTGGGTGACAATGTGATTATTGACGATGGCGCAGTGCTCGATGCCAAAGGCGCTAGCAATAATGGCATTACCGTGGGCGCGAATACCATCATCAGTCGTAATGTGGTGTTGTCTTGTAAAAATGGCAATATCACCATCGGTGCGGGTTGTACCGTGGGCATTGCGACACTCGTACATGCCATGCAAGGCAGCGATGTGATGATGGGAGATGAAGTGCTGATTGGTGCGTTTAGCTATTTTATTGGCAGTGGCCCGTATGGAACGGAGCTACTAGACGTGCCCTTTAAAAAGCAGGGAATGTTGCCGCAGGGGGGCATCAAAGTGGGTAACAATGTTTGGTTTGGTTCGCACGTGCAAGTATTAGACGGTGTCGAGATTGGCAGCGACTCGATCGTGGGTGCCAGCACGGTAGTCAACAAAAATGTTGCGCAATACGACATAGTGGCCGGTGTGCCGATGAAGAAACTAAAATCGCGATTACCCGACTAGCAATTCCTTAATCGCTTAATCACAGCCATATTGCCTTTTTCTTAAAGGTTATTCGTCCACTAGTATCCTCTCTGGATTCCCCTTTTTGTGCACACGAAAAACAATGGCGCGTGCGCCATTCGGGCCGCCCATCGGGTTATGGACCGCGCGTGGCGGAATAGCATAGGTGTCGCCTGCATTAAGGGTTCGGTCAGGTTGGCCTGCTTCTCTATGAATGGCGCTGCCTTCAATTACATATAAAAATTCTTCGCCTGGATGGTAGTGTTTTGGCACCGAGCCGTTGGCAGGAATAATGACGTCGGAAATAATCACTTCTAGATCATCGGAATCCGCAATCAAGGCGCGCAACATCTCGTTGGAACCAGGCGGTAGTTTATGCGCCAACGGCGAATGCGGTTCAGCATGCGAGTGGTTAGCAGCATGGTCTATAGAGTGATGCTTGGAATGCGCGCTGCACCCTGCTAGGGCGAGGAAACACGCCATAAGCGCTAACCGCGTTATTCCGCGAGCCGGATTCTTACAAAACAGAGATGAAATAGACATATTGAGCGTTCATAAAATAAATTGCCATTATGCAAGCTTACCTCAACTTTACGCGCTACATCTATAATCAGAGCTGAAACTCACGCTCCAGAAACACTGAGTACGCAACCAATATGCTTAAAAACTTCGCCAGACTCGCATTGTCAATCGCTGTGTCGCTCGCCATTTTGGCGTTGATTTTGCAGCTCGTCACAACAGGCCTCAGCGAAGATCAGCGCCCCAGCGTGTGGGCCGCGCTAGCGATGACCACCAAAGGTTGGCTATTTGCCTATCTCGGGTTGTATTTCGTGCAACTGTACTTTCGAGCTTCGCGCTATCGATTATTACTCGATATTGCAGGGGAACGAAATTTGCCCACCCTCAAGCAAATGGCCTTGGTCACGGGCATTCGCAATATGTTTGTAGATATGCTGCCAGGCCGCGTGGGCGAACTCGGCTATGTGGCCTTACTCAATCGCGGCTATGGCGTTAAGCTAGAACATTGCGTGAGTAGCCTGGGGCTAGCCATCGTATTTGATTTTGTGGCTTTGTTTGTTATTGCGTTGGCCATTGTCACCAAGCAAGTGTTAGGTGCTTCGGTTGAAGTGTGGGCCTTAAACGCCTTATTGATGATCTTTGTGGTGACCGTGATCGGCTTGCTAGCAGTCTTTTATGTGTTTCCATGGGGCGTAAACACCTTCCGAGCGCCGCTGCAGTTTGCGCGAGCTCCTAAGTGGTGGAACCGTTTGCTCGATTGGAGTGTGGAGTTTGCCACAAGCATTACGCAGGTGCGCGATAGTGGCCGGCTTCTACACGTAAGCGCACTGTCTATAATTGTTCGTGTGTTGAAGTACACGGGCATGTATCTGCTATTCATGGCGGTGGCCGTGCCGAGCTTTCAATCGCTTGCCAATCTGCCGTTCGAACAAGTTATAGGCGCCTTAGTGGGGGGCGAAGTGGGTGCGAGCCTGCCCGTGCCGACCTTTATGAGCTTTGGTGCGTACGAAGCGGGCAGCACGCTCGTGTTCCAATTATTGGGGGTGGCTAATCAAGCCGAGGCGTTTGTTACCATGCTAAGCGTGCATATTTGGAGTCAGCTTATGGATTACACCATTGGTGGTTGTTTATTAGCGGCCTTTATTTTGTTGCATCGACGCGCGCAGGCAGCGCAAGCGCTTGCAGATACTTCGGTAGCTGGCGTGCAAGCGCAACCCGCCCCGTTGTTTAAGCGCTGGCAGGTGTGGGGTGCTTATGCATTTTCGGCCATCGCGTTGGCGGCCGCTGTGCTTTTCTTGGCTGTGCAACTGTGGACCGCCAGTAAACTCGGCGCTGCCACTGCGCCACCTGCAGGCACGGTTAACAGCGCAGCACTCGATGCGCGCGGTACCGCTTTGGCAGCGGTAAAAGATATCAATGGCTTTGTGGTGTTCAGTTCTAATCGCGATGGTAATCACGATATTTTTAAACTGGAGCTCACTACGGGGGAGTTGACTAAGCTAACGAGTCACCCGCATACCGAAACGTATCCACGACTATCGCCCGATGGCCAACGCCTAGTTTTCGCCAGAGCGCATCAAGTGTGGGTGTCGCAGCGTAATACTCAGGCTTGGGATGTAATGGTGTTAGACATTGCCACGGGTCGCGAATGGCAAGTAGGCAAGCAAGGTACCGCGCCGCATTGGGTAGACAATCAACACATAACGTTTGTGCGTAATACGAAAGCGGTCGTAAAAGTGAATGTGGATACGCTTGACAGGCAAGTTGTGTTTGCGGCGGACAGCAATATTTATAATGCGCGCTACAACCCCAACACCCAGCAAACCACGTTTACGGCTCGCCAAAGCGATATTGGTCTTAACACCGGAAGTTGGGGTACAGCGATTACAGCGCCTGCGGCGGGTGTAAATGGAAGGAAAGCGGCGTCTGTAAATGGAAGGAAAGCCGCGGGT
>CAYGNS010000223.1:0-5000 GCA_964351295.1 uncultured Gammaproteobacteria bacterium | reverse complement strand
GTCTAATCGTGACTGCGAGAATCTTAAGCAGCCCGTCAGCGTGGCTATTTTTAATGGCACGAAAGACCCCGTTAATCCCTACTCAGGCGGTCTTGTATCACTGTTTGGTAATGCGAGTCGAGGCGCAGTGCTGTCTACCGATCAAACTATGCAGTATTGGTTGGCGTTGGCCGGTTTGCAGAACGATGCTGCAACGGTGTTCGAACACCCTGAGCGCGATCAGAACCAAGCCACCTCTGTTGTGCAACAGACCTGGAGTGCGGACGCAACCGGCTTGCAGTTTCGCTTAGTTCGCTTAGAAGGTGCAGGACATGTGTTGCCTCTGCTCGAGCAACGATTGCCACGAATACTTGGGCCCTCCGCAGGTGACATCTCCGGCCCTGACGAGATCATTGAGTTCTTTTTTGCTACCTTGCCCACGCCCGCCCCGTGATTGTTGATCCGTTTTTCTATGCGGTGGCCATTCCCGCCGTGCTATTTTTTGGTATGGCGAAAGGCGGCATGGGTGCGGCTTTTGGGCTTATCAGTGTACCGTTGATGTCATTAGCCGTGCCGCCGCTGCAAGCTGCGGCCATATTACTGCCAACTCTGTTGGTCATGGACGCGGTTGCGGTGAAGAGTTTTTGGCAAGAATGGGACACCCACAATTTACGCCTTACTTTGCCTGGTGCCATGCTCGGCATTTTGGTGGGCACGTTCACGTTTCACTATTTTTCAGAAGCCGCTATTCGACTTTTATTAGGCGCGATCGTGATGCTGTTTATTGCTAACTACGTTTTGCGCAAAAACCTTGCACCGAAGCCGCCCACCCCGTGGCGTGGTGCTTGGTGGGGTGGTTTGGCCGGGTTCACCAGTTTTGGCATTCATTCGGGCGGGCCACCGATCAGTATATTCGTGCTGCCACAACGACTCGAAAAGCGCCGTTTAATGGCCACCTTCGCATTTTTTTTTGCCTTGGTGAACGTGGTTAAACTAATCCCCTATGCTGCGCTAGGGCAGTTCTCGCACGTCAATTTAATGACCTCGTTGGTCTTGTTGCCAGTGGCGCCCGTGGGTGTATTAGTTGGGGTGTGGCTGTTGGATAAAATCAACGAAGACTTAGTGTATGGCTTGTCGTACTTTGGCTTAGGCTTGCTCGGTATAAAACTGACTTACGATGGCGTGGTTGGTTTAATCTACTAGAGCAGAATGTGTTGGTATATCTTGGCTTCAAGTCGGTGTGCCTTACTTAGGTTAACGTCAGCAGCACACGGAACTAAGCCCCTTAAGTCACGCTTTTGCGATGTTGATAAACAGGCTCTAGATAAACTTCTTCCTGCATTAACCAATGCAATGTTTGTAAGCTCGTCAAAACATCTTGATGGCTGTTATATAAAGGCGCAAAGCCAAACCGAATAAGGTTGGGTGCGCGAAAATCAATAATCACATTATGCGCGATTAACGCTTGGCTTATCGGATACGCCTCATCATGCTCTAGTGCGACATGACTGCCGCGTTCTGCATCGGCCAGCCGCGCGTTAAGCCGGAACCCTGCGAAAGTCTCTGCGTGCTGGCTTTGATAAGGGTCGAACAGCTCTATATAGAAGCAACTCAACGACAATGACTTTTGGCGCAAATCTGTAACGTCAATATCTCGATACACCTCTAGAGCCGCATCGAATGCCGCGAGCGATAAAATGGCGGGTGTGCCAGTAAGCAGCTGTTTAATATTGGGGGCCGGATGATAATCCGTTGCAAACTCGAACGGTTGCGCGTGGCCCATCCAGCCTTGAATGGGTTGGTTAAGGTTGCTTAAGTAGCGTTCATTAACGCTCATAAACGCGGGTGCGCCAGGGCCGCCATTTAAAAACTTATACCCACAGCCTACGGCAAAGTCTACGTCACAGGCATTAAGTTGCAGCGGCACTACGCCCGCCGAATGCGCTAAGTCCCAAATCACCAGCGTCCCATGGGCATGAGCTTGTGCCGTCAGTGCCTGCATATCGAGCAAAGCGCCGCTGCGAAAATCAACTTGCGTGAGCATAAGCACGGCTACGTCAGCAGTTAAGTGCGCGTGTAAAGCATCGGGTGCGACGGATGTTAACTTACAGCGCTCTGAACCTAATAGCTGCTCGACACCTTGTGCCACATATAAGTCAGTTGGAAAGTTATTCTGTGCGCTGAGCACAATCTTACGTTCAGGCCGTTGCGCCAGCGCACTGTTGAGCAGCTTAAATAGGTTTACCGAAATCGAATCGCAGGCGACTACTTGTGTAGGCTTAACCCCTAATAGGGGGGCTAGCTTGGCGCCGACGGAGTGCGCGAGATCAATCCATTGGTGTTTATTCCAACTGCTAATCAAGTCTTGTCCCCACTGCTGCTCGATCACTTCGAGCATGCGCGGCTTAACGGTTTTGGGCAGTGCGCCCAGTGAATTTCCGTCAAGGTATACCGTGCCGTCGGGTAGCTCAAACGTCGCCGCAACCGACCGCAAAGAGTCGGCCGCATCTAAAGCTTCAGCCCGTGCTTGCCATTCATTCATGGTGTGTGTGCTCATCAGTAGACGGCTCGAGTGGGGTTGCTGGCAGTAGCTTAGCTAATGACTTTAGGATCTCGCTGAATGCCCAACTGTAGGGATCTATAAAATCAAAATGGCCTGCATCGGAGATGTTCACGCTGCGCACATGAGGCTCGTCTGACCCTAAGATGGGCAATTGGTTTTGCGGCACGATTGGGTCGGCGCTGCCCATTAATAACACGCTATTGCGCGGCAAGTTGTGCGGCTGAACGGTGGCCTGCGCATAAGCTGCAGGGTGTTCTTCAGGCGTACCACCCATAAAGTCGATAGTCGCCTTTTCGCAGCTGCCTTGTCCTGTGCTGTACAGCGCGGGATCAGTAATGGCGGCTAAACCGATCACGCCTGTTAATTGTTGCTTGAGGTTCGCGGTGCTGCTGGCCAGTAAAGCGAGGTGACCGCCTGCCGAGTGTCCCATCAAAACGACGCGTTCGGTATCCACGCGGTCGGCCAAGTTGTTAAAGGCGAATTCGCTACCTTGAATCACATCTTCCAAGCTGCCAGGCCAACCGCCACCTGCGTCGCCCGTGCGGCGATATTCAAGCGACCAAACAGCGTATCCTGAACGACTCAAAGCGGTGCTCAGAGCATGGGTATGTTGAATATCGTAGGCGTTTAACCAACACCCCCCGTGCACTAGAATGACGAGAGGCGGGCGACCTGATTGTGCGTACGCGCGCGGTAACCACAGTTCGCCAAATTGCAGGGCGTCATCCCCATAGGCAATGAGTTCGCTGGGCGCATCGGTGGCTGTTTTGAGAATTTCCGAGTACGGTGTGTTTTGTCGATTGGGGGTGTAACAAAGTTGCTCACCCTCGGTCTTTGCGGCAGGCAGCTCGTTGGCATAGATTGCACCACTCATTGCCAGGCAAGCTATCGCTAGGATTAGAGTCAAGGTTAAGTTCTGAATGCGTGATGGCCGATGGAAAGTAGGCGGTAATAGGGTCATGATTTACAATAGGGTAGGCGCTGACTAGACTGGGGCAGTATAGCAATGATAAGCGGGCAAAAAAGTGTTGGTAGGCAACACCTGTGAATCGCGTATTCATTGAATCCTGTGGCCCTGTAGTTGAACTGTACTCGTTAAACAGCATTGGTCGAAACAGTCATAACAAAGCACAATAAAAGCAGAGAAAAAAGCACAGTGGAAAATCATTCAGAGCGCGATGTAGTGATTGTGGGTGCAAGCCATGCCGCAGCCGAAGCGGTTATGCAATTGCGTAAGCTTGGCTGGACGCACGGCATTACTGTGATCGGTGCGGAGCCCTATTTGCCGTATCAACGGCCGCCGCTGTCTAAGGGCTATTACAAAGGTGATGTGCCGGCCGCCAAACTATTCATTCGGCCGTTGGAGTCGTATGCGAAAGCGGATGTGCAACTGCGGTTAGGGGTGAGCGTGGCATCACTCGACGTGGCGCAACAACAGGTAGTGTTAGAAGACCAAAGCCGTGTAGCGTATTCCAGTTTAATTCTGTGTACAGGAACCCGCGCACGGCCCCTGCCGATTGCAGGCGCAGAAGCTCCCAACGTACTGTATTTACGCACATTGGCCGATGTTGATGCCATTCGTGAGCGCGTGGTGCCGGGCACTAAGTTATTGATTGTGGGTGCGGGCTACATCGGTCTTGAGATAGCCGCTTCCGCCGTACAACAAGGCGTAGAGGTTACCGTTTTGGAAGCGCAAGATCGCGTTTTGGCGCGCGTAACGAGTCCTGAAATTTCTGCGTTTTATCAACATATTCACACGCACGCGGGTGTAGAGCTAGAACTCAATGTGGGGCTGCAAAGTTTTGTACATGATGCGCAACGCTCGCACGCCGTGCTTAGCGATGGTCGTCGACTCAGCTTCGATAACGCGATTATTGGTATTGGCGTGTTACCGAATGTTGAGCTCGCGCAAGCCGCCGGCATTCTTTGCGACAACGGCATATTGGTGAATGAATTTACGCAAACCAGCCAAACCAATGTATACGCCATCGGCGATTGCTCTAATCATCCTAGTGCGTTGTATGGTCGGCACATTCGTTTAGAGTCGGTTCCCAACGCGGTGGAACAAGCCAAAGTGGCGGCCGCGAGTATCTGTGGAGCACCCGTGCCATACGAATCAGTGCCGTGGTTTTGGTCGGACCAGTATGACATTAAGTTACAAACAGTTGGATTATTACAAGGCTACGACCAGGCCGTGGTGCGTGGTGACGTCGCTAGCCGTAAATTTGCGGTATTTTATTTAGCGAATGGGCGCTTACTAGCGATCGACGCCGTGAACTCCCCCGCGGAATTTATGCTCGGCAAAAAACTGGTAGCGGCCTGCGCTCGACTAGACCCCGCCGACATCGCCAACCCAGAGCTCAGCATGAAAGACTTGTTGGGCTAATTAGATAGTCTTCACGCGGGCGCTTTACGCTACCTTAGGTAATAGCTTGTATCAAAAGGTATACGATATGAG
>CAYGNS010000222.1:0-5006 GCA_964351295.1 uncultured Gammaproteobacteria bacterium | reverse complement strand
CCATTGGAGCCGTGCACGCGCGCACCTTTAATTTGGTCGACTTTATGGCACGCGTTTTAAGTGCGTACCAACCGGCGGCGCTTGCGGCTGATGTGCCGGTACGGTTTGACTGCGCACCATTGGAGCTTATGGTACGCACCGATCCCGTCCTGTTTGATCGGGTGGTGCGTAACCTTGTTGGCAACGCCATTAAATATACGCCCACGGGTGACATTCGAATTAGCATCACACAGTGCAATGGGCAGGCCGTGGTGGGCGTGACCGATTCGGGCGTGGGCATAAGCCCTGAACATTTACACAAGGTGTTTGATGAGTTTTACCAAGTAGATAACCCACAGCGCGATGCGCAGCGCGGCCTTGGATTGGGCTTGTCTATCGTGCATCGCTTATGCCAACTTCTGGAGTTGAATATTACCTTTCGCTCCAACTTAGGCGTGGGTACGAAGGTGCAATTGTTTGTACCGCTCAGCGAACAAGCGCCCACCACGAGCCCTGCAAAACAGAAGGGCTACGGGCATGGGCGCGCTTTGAACATATTGGTGTTAGACAACGAACCGAGCATTTTAATGGCCATGGACTCGGTGTTGCGACGAATGGGCCATAACGCCACAACCGTCGAAAGCGCAGATGAAGCGCTGCTGGCTTTTAATCAAGTGCGCTATGACATTGCCCTCGTGGACTATCGACTGCCCGGCGCGGCGTCGGGGCTGGACATTATTGCGCAATTTACGCAACTCGATCCTCGAGTGAAGTGCTTTTTAGTCACGGGCGACAGTAATATTAAACGCGATCTGAGCGCAGTAGACATTATCTACAAGCCCTTAACGGCCAACAAACTGCGACACATCTTCGACCCCGCTTAAGCTCTATAGAACAGGGTCGTTACTCAGCCGCTTTTTTAACCACCTTTTTAGATGCACGCTTTGTGACCTTTTTAGTGGCTTTGTTGCTTGCAACGGCCGTGGCCGTGGTTTTGATCGACGCGGACTCAGCAGCCTTAGGACTCGATTTGATCGTCTGTGTCGGTGCCGCTGGTTTAGCTTTATTCGACGCAGCGTGCTTGGCGGCTAAGGCTTTGAGCTCCGCAAAGTTATCGCGAATGCACTGCATAAAAAAGTCGATGTCGGGTAAGGTGCGACGGCAAGAAGTAACGGCAAAAGTCATCATGCCCGCATAACTTGTGATTGCCATAAACAAGCCCATGCGATCACCGAGCGGCCCCATACCCATCGAGGCAATTGAGCGCGCGCCGTTCATATACACGGGTACTTGCGGCCCCGGCACATTAGAGATACACACATTGGTCATACGACCGGCCATTTCTGAATTCATAAGTAAGCGCGCCGCGAGCAGTTGCGTCGCCGCTGGCACGTGCCGTGTTACATCGGTCATGAGTCGCGCCGATATGCCTTTGCGGGCGGCTTTTTGTTCTTTGGTTTCAGCTTGAATCGCAACCAGTCGCTCTGCCGCATCCTCAATGTTGGTAAACAACAAGGGTGCCATGGTGCTGATGTTATTGCCTGGCGATTCGGCACCTTCGCCTTTTGGGCCGCGTACGTTAACCGGGCAGAACGCGCGCAGAGACTCGGCGGGTAACTCTTTGTGCGTAATTAAGTATTGTCGTAACGCGCCGGCGCACACCGTAAGCACTACGTCGTTAACCGTGCTGCCCGCTGCGAGTGCGCGAATCGGCTTAAAGTCTTCTAGTGGAAACAGTGTGGCGTCAAACACGCGGTGCGCCGAGGTTTCTAAGTTAAAGCGTGTTTGCGGCACCGTTATTTTTTCTTCGGGCGCATCTTCGTCTTTGGGCTTTTGTAACGCGTCGATCGCGGCAGGCGCATAGCGCATTAAACTGCGACCTAATTTAAATGGCGATTTGATTGTGCTGATTAGCCCACGCGCACTCATTTGCAGTGGCGAGGGCTTTTCAAAGCGCTCGCTTGTGACCCGGTCAACAATCGGCATTACCGGATTGCCTTCTGGGTCGAGGTCCATGAGCCCACCAAAAAACTCAACCATGGCCATGCCATCAGCGGCCGCATGATGGATTTTGGTAGCGATCGCGTAGGAGCCTTTCGGGATGCCGTGATCCTCGGCATTGTCGATACCTTCAATCACATACATCTCCCACGGCGCGCGTTGCATGTCTAACGGTCGCGTGTGAAACCGCGCCAAATGTATACACAGTTGTCGCCAGTCGGATGGGAAGGGTAGGCGTCCGTGCCCAATGTGGTACTCGATGTCAAAATGTTCGTCTTCTATCCAGTACGGATAATCAAGTTCTAACGGTACGTGATAGATGCGTCGGCGGTAGATGGGCGAGGTGTAAAGACGACTGCGCACATGTTCAATGATTTGCTTAAACCGTACTTCACCACTCGGCGCCGTGGCAGGATCGAAGATCGCAACGGACGTTACTTGCGAGAGGCTTTTATTAGTCTCTATATACAAAAATTGCGCATCTTGTGCTGACAGTTGTTTCATGATTTGGGGTGCTCGAGCGGTGGTGCTAAATTGGATGTTAAATCGGCAAATAAACGCATCATAAATGCGTTGAACCGAACGACCGCAATGGTCACCTATTTAGGGCCCTGGGGTCATCAATATTACTAACTTAACATGCCGTAGATTTAAAAACGGTGCACGTTAAATAGTACTCTAAAACCGTTACAAACTCTAAGCCCCTTGTCGCGCGAATATAAGGTTAATATACGAGCACGAAGAATAGCGGGGATAGTCTTAGTGTTGAATGCATGCCTTGTAAATAGGACTCTTTACGGTAAGATTAACCATCGTCCGTGGTCACCGGTTGCAATGGGCCCACGCTTGCCCTTTAGCCTAATCCAACGAGTTAAATTACCGATTTCATGAACTTATACAGCAAGGTCGTTAAAGAAGTAGAAGCGCTACCCGACGGGCCCCAGATTGCCGCCTTTTTTGATTTTGATGGCACCTTAATTTACGGCTATTCGGCGACTACCTATTTGCGCGAGCAAATTAAGCGTGGCGACATCAAACCCGATCAGTTTATCGAACTGGGCAAGACCATGGTTGATTTCGGGCTCGGTAATATGGGGTTTTCGGCCATGATGATGGTCGCTTCACAATTTTTAGCGGGCATTGAAGAAGCCAACTACATTGAGTTTTCGGAATATCTGTACACCAAGCACATTGCTAAATTGGTGTATCCGGAGTCGCGCGCTTTAGTTGAAGCGCATCTAAAAAAAGGTCATACGGTGGCGTTGGTGTCGGCGGCCACACCGTATCAGGTTATGCCCGCTGCGCGCGAGTTAGGCATTGATTATGTTAAGTGTACGCACATGGAAGTGGTGGACGGTAAGTTCACCGGTGCGGTTATCAAGCCAACTTGCTACGGCATGGGTAAAGTGTTTGCGGCCGATCAAGTAATGCAAGAAGTGGGTGCTAAGCCGGAGGATTGTTTTTTTTACAGTGACAGCGACGAAGATATTCATTTGCTCGAGCATGTGGGCAAGCCACGTCCGCTTAATCCTAATACAGCTCTGCGCCGTATTGCGCGGGGGCGCGGTTGGCCCGTGCAAGACTTCAGTAGCCGTGGCTCTAGCGGGCCGTTAGACTATTTGCGTGCCTTTGCCGCACAGGGTTCGTTGGTGGGTGCCGCGTTAGCGGGTCTACCCATCTATGCCTTAACGCGGTCGATGAACAAAACGCGTAATTTCTCCACCTCCTTGTTTGCCGATACGGCGGCTGCGATTGTTGGCATGGAAATTCAGGTAGAGGGCGAGGAACACCTGTGGTCGAATCGACCCTGTGTGTTCATTTTTAATCATCAGAGTCAGGCCGACGAAATCATTCTGCCGTACATTCTGCGCCGCGATCTCGCGGGCGTTGGCAAGAAGGAAATTGGGGACGTACCCATTATCGGCAAAATTATGGAGTGGGGTGGCACGGTGTTGATCGACCGCGAAAACTCTAAGTCTGCGCAAGATGCAATGGCGCCTTTGGTCGATGTTATGCTTAAAGAAGGGCGCTCGGTCTGCATTGCCCCCGAGGGCACGCGGTCTACTTCGACACACGTTGGCCGCTTTAAAAAAGGCGCATTCCATTTGGCCATGCAAGCGGGTGTACCGATTGTACCCATCGTCATTCACAATGCCATTGATGTGGCGCCGCGTGGGCAATATGTATTTAAGCCTGCAACGGTTAAAGTGACGGTGTTGCCTCCGGTTGCAACTAATAACTGGCAAGTAGAGAATTTGGACCAACACATCGAGTCAGTGCGTGATCAATATCTCATCGAGCTCGACCAAATGCAGTTACAAACAATGAAGTCAAAAGCAGCCGCACGAAAAAAAGCAAAATAGGCGCTGTGGGTTTACGCGTGAGTGCGTCGTTGCGCACTTAACAGTAAACCATCAATCATCAAAGGGGATATCAATGAGGATAGTTAAGAGGCGTAATGGCAAATAATCCGTATGAGCACGTAACGAGCAAGCAAATACTATTTATTATTGACGCTGAACACTCGGTCGAACAAAACTTATTAACTGACTGGTTGCACAAATTACGCGAGCTGAGTGACTTTAAAGGACAAGAGAGTCACTGTGTTATTTCGATCGCCACCGACCCAGAAAATATTGATGTAAAGCGGCTATATAAAAGTCTAGACCTAGACCCTACCGCGTTGGTTGTTCCTGTCCGGGTGCTGTGGAAGTCGTCGTTAGACGAAATGAACCAAAGCCCCAAGCTCGCCGATATGGTTAAGGGTAATCCGCGTCGGCCCAATCGAGCGAAAGCGCGACGCATTCTGGCCGATGATCCCAGCAAAGCCGTTTGCATTGCGGGCACACCCGCCACATTGGCCGATCTGACTAAGCGCTTTGAAGAGCGTCGTCAAAATGGCTTTTTAGACGAAGACCTTGCTCATTACATTGCTGGGCAAGCTGGCCTTGCATTAGAAGTAGCTGAGCGCCGCCTGCGTGGTAGCCGCTACAAAATTCCTCGCCAAGTAGCGAATCAAATACGTT
>CAYGNS010000221.1:0-5032 GCA_964351295.1 uncultured Gammaproteobacteria bacterium | reverse complement strand
AATTACCACCGTGTGATAACGCAATGTTGAGTGAATTTCAGGCGCTTATCGATGAAGAAACGGCTGAAAAGATTCAACAGCGTATCTTTCGCAATAAGGTCTTTGCGGCGCAACAAAACAGAAAGTCTGAAATCAACACCAGTGTCATTACGTTTTGCCGTCTCGCTTTCGTTTGGCAACTGGAGAAACTAGAGTCTGAGTTGAATATATCACCAAGTCCATATTTGGACCTAGCCAACTAGCCTGAGTGGGCCTTGCGCTGAAGGTGTAGGTTTACAGGATGGGATTTCGCTTGCCCGATCAGTTGTGCGATCGCTGCATGACTTGAACCGATCCGTGCTGGCGGGCTCAAACCTTTTATGAAAGGTGTAGGTTTACAGGGAGACTGGTCATAATGATTGATCGTCACTAAACTAATTAAATACAGTTGGAAGTTAACCATAACGACATTAGGAATAGACTGCGTTTTCAGCAATTGTTACCCAGAGAAGCATCAACGTAAGTTTGTTGTTTCTTTTAGAAAAACAACATATTTATACTTTGTGGTCTCAAACAGACACAAAAAGTCCATTTGAATCAGTAGCTTACTGAAGAAAGCTCGACGGCTAAGTGTAGCTAAACAGGATGAAAAGTGTAGGTTTACAGGGAAGTTGCCCGATTAAGGTGTAGATCAGCAGTAAATGAAGTGTATGTCATCGGGATAAGTGGTGTAGTTCTGCGGGATGATCTCAAAAAGGGCCCCCATCGCTGCGCTAGCCTGGTGAGACGAGTCGATCACTGTGTTAAAGGTGTAGATTTACAGGATGTCCACGAGCTTAGTGACCCTGGCATGCTCAAAATGGGCATTTTCCTATATTTATCAGTACTTTATCTAACTAATCTGAGACCCTGTTTAGCTCAAGCATCCGCAAAGGTGTAGATTTACAGGGGGATTAGGGTAGTGTGCAAAAGCTCGTATAGCGCAACTTGCTAGTAATACCGAGGCTTTAGAGCGACTACCACCGATTTAAGGTGTAGGTTTACAGGATTAAGAGTGTAGGCCTTCCCACCGCATTATTTAATCGCGCCTGTATGGAATAGGGAGGAAATTAATTCAATTAAATCAAAAGCTTACGGTCAACATTTAGAACCATTATTCAACGCTACGATTGATTAGGTGTAGGTTTGCAGGACGGCACCATTCGAAGGGTAGATAGCCCAACACCAGATCGGTAATGAGAAGACGTCGGTCCTCCATTGCGCAGGAACAATGGTGGAAAGGTGTAGGTTTACAGGATGAAGCCAACCCCAGTTCCTCAACCCCTGTTTTGTCGGTAATGGATGACCGAAAGTCTTGAAGCAGGCAACACTGACTAAAGTTACGGCTCAGTATATCTCCCACGAGGGCCAATCGCGTCGCCAGCGAAGTGTCTGTTTGGCGACATGAGCGAATGTGGGCCCATGATACATTTGAATTTATTGCGTTTATCACACCAATTGATATGGTCAAGCAAGGGAAATCATCTAACGAAAAAGGCCTGTTAAGAGTCACACCACAGGCGATTGAGGCTGAGCAGTCAGTGCTTGGTGCGATGATGCTCGACCGACGAGTCATCGAGGAGGTAACGAATGAGCTGCAAAAGAGTGATTTTTACCGCTCAGACCATCAAGCCATCTTCGATCAGATTGTACATTTGAATGAAAAAGGCGACGCGGTTGACGTGGTGACCGTCTCAGAGTCGCTGTCGCAGCTTAGCGAGTTGGATCGTATTGGCGGGTTGGCTTACCTGAGCACGCTGGCCAAAAATACACCCAACACCAGCAATGTAAAGTCCTACGCCAAAATCATTCGCGAGCGCGCCATTTTGCGTCGCTTGATCGAGAGTTCCAACGATATTGTTGAGATGGCTTACCATCCCGATGGTCGCGAACCGGACGAGGTGCTTGATTTCGCGGAATCGGCTATTTTTGAGATTGCCCGTAACAACAATCAAGCTAAGGTAGGCTTTAAGCGCATCAATACTTTGCTCGCTCTGGCTGTTGAACGTATCGAGGAACTGGCAAAGACCAAACAAACGGTGACCGGAGTGCCTACGGGATTTACCGATCTCGATAAGAAAACAAGTGGTTTGCACGGAGGCGATTTAGTGATCGTCGCTGGACGACCCTCAATGGGTAAGACCTCTTTCGCGATGAACTTAGTAGAGTTCGCCGCCATCGATCAAAATTTGCCCGTGGCGGTCTTTAGTATGGAAATGCCTGGCACTCAGCTTGCCACTCGTTTGCTAGCGTCACTGAGCCGTGTTAATCAATCGAATTTACGCACCGGGCAAGTTGCTTCGGACGAATGGTCGAAACTGTCTTCTGCCATGGGTATCTTGTCCACAAAGAGTATCTATATTGATGACACGCCCGCATTGTCACCGTTGGAAGTGCGCAGTCGCGCGCGACGTCTAGCGGCCGAGCATGAGCATGGTTTGGGTATGATCATGATCGACTATCTACAGCTCATGCGCGGATCCGAAAGTGGGGGTGCCGAAAACCGTACACTCGAGATTTCTAACATCACGCGTTCACTCAAAGGGCTCGCCAAAGAGCTTGATTGCCCAGTGGTGGTACTGTCTCAGTTAAATCGTAGCTTGGAACAGCGCCCGAACAAGCGTCCCGTTATGTCCGATCTTCGTGAATCGGGCGCGATCGAGCAAGACGCGGACGTGATCATGTTTATCTATCGACATGAAGTCTACGAGCCTGAGACTGAGCTAAAGGGCACGGCCGAAATTATTATTGGTAAACAGCGTAACGGGCCGATCGGAACAGTGCGCCTGACCTGGCGGGGTGAATATACTCGCTTCGAGAGCTTCGCTGATCCTCACTTCAACACCATGCCGCAGACCCAAGAATAGAGTCCAGGATAACGACTCGGGTTGTTAACCTAAGGTACAGTTTCTTACAGCCAGAGCTGTATGTCGCGATTCACCTGACCGAATAAAGGACTATACAGAGAAGCAAAAACTGCAATCGAGACTCATTATATGTTGTGAGTGCCCGATTTGTGTCCCTCAGCAAAAGCTATGTCTTCTGGTATAACAGGGTAGCGGCAGCACATCAGAGCAGGTTGCTGTGAATCTTGAATGGACAAGCACTTCAGGAGAAAAAGATAAGTGTATTTTTTTACTAGCAATTTCTACACTTATTAATATAATGAAGCCATTCTTCGGCGCAGGTACTCCCTCTCGCATGGCCAAACTTCAGGAAGTTAAAAAGCATACCTCTGCTATTCATACCAGCGGCTCATTAGGCCTGCTTGAGCGAAAGATCTCTAACGTGCTGCTCTACAACGCGTACGATGAACTGTTGGTGGAACAGCGACACACAATCAGCACCTCCGTTCTGGCGGAAATTTCGGGCTATCGTAGTAACGATTATGAAGGGCTTAAAAATGCTGTTCGCAAGTTAGCGAGCACCTTGGTGGAATGGGACATACTGGAATCGGATGGAGTATCAGCGGAGTGGGGTGTTTCCACCCTTTTGTCTTCTGTTCGATTTCTAAAAGGAGGTGTTTGTCAATATGAGTACACGACGGCCATAGCAGAGAAGCTTAAGGAGCCGGATGTCTATGCGAAGATTAATCTCCAGATTCAGAAGCAGTTCTCATCAGGGCACGCGTTAACTATCTATGAAATGTGTGTTCAGACAAAGGGATTTTTGAAGAAACGAAGCGCTGCATACACGAAGTGGCTTTCGCTTGATCAATTTAAGCTCATTTTGGGTGTTACCGAAAACAAGAGCTACGAACAATTCAAAGAACTTAACCGCACGATCATTAAACCGGCTGTTGCTGAAATCAATGGAACGGGGAGAAAGCACATAGGAACGGATCTGTTCATTACCCCAGAGTTTAAGCATTTAGGCCGATCCGTATCTGACATTCGCTTCAAAGTCACGCTGAACCCCCAGGCAGTGCTGGAGTTAGAGACCGATGAAAAGAATGAGATTAGAAAATCTAAAATGTATGCGCGGTTGCTTGAGCATGGGGTAAATGACAGTGGTGCTATCCATATTTGCCAAGCGTACGATGAACAATACATTGAGGAAAAATTGTTGCTGGTTGAAGAAGACGAGGCCAAAGGAAAGATAAAAAGTTCAGTAGCAGGCTATTTGCGGCGTGCGATTGACGACGACTATAAACCGGCCCGTACAAAAAGTGATGCGCGGGCTAAGCTTGAATTAGAAGCTCAAGAAGCTGAGAACCTCAGAGAAAGGCAGGCGCGTTTAGCTGAAGACCAATTGCGAAAAGAAATTGATGCAGCAATCGATGTCAGAACCGAGTACCTTGCATTGCTTCCAGAGGACGAGAAAAGTGCGTTGCTCAAGGAGCTGAAACAGGAGTTGCCCCAGATTATGCGATCGATGGTTAAGGATCTTACTCATCCGAGCTTGTGTCATGAGATCGATAAACGTATTCCTAATTTTCAGGGCTTGCTAGAGGCTAAGCTTGCTGAGTAGGCTCATTTACGCTGATCGTTACTCCAAGTTTATCGCAACGCTTTGTAAAATTATAAATAGATAGTAAAGTCTCGTTTTCAAACTATTTTCAATAAATCGTGGGTTTTTTTTGGGGAATTGCTTTGTGAGTTCCGGTTTGTGCTGGAAAATACCATCATCGAAGCAACAGATGTTCTGGAAAAAACGTCTTAAACGACTAAAGGGAGATTAAAATGTTTATTAAAAAAATCGCAATAGTTTCATTTGTCGCTGCATTTGTAGTTGGATGTGGCGGTGGTGGGTCGTCTAGTGGTGGTGGCGGAGTTCCCCCAATTGTAGACCCTTTGCCGACTGGTAAGTTCAGCGGCTCTTACATGACAGACGTATACAGCGGTACTATTGAGGTGACCATCAATAGTGGTAGCAATGTCGTTATCGCGATGACTGGCATATCATGCTTTCCTGCCCAGATGTCAAGCGGTCTGGGCGCGAGCGTGTCTGGAGAAACACTTATAATTGGTGGTGATATTGGGGGGTTACCATTGGCAAACAACGGTCTTTCACC
>CAYGNS010000220.1:0-5045 GCA_964351295.1 uncultured Gammaproteobacteria bacterium | reverse complement strand
CTTTAAAACACGGCATTTATTTTCTTCTACGAGGGTTTTTTATGAAATCACCAGTACGCGTTACTGTGACAGGTGCAGCGGGGCAGATTAGTTATGCCTTGTTGTTTCGAATAGCTTCAGGTTCGATGTTGGGCTCTGATCAACCCGTGATTCTGCAATTGTTAGAAATCACGCCCGCAATGGGAGCCTTAGAAGGAGTGGTAATGGAGCTGAAAGACGGCGCGTTCCCGTTGGTTCACGATGTGATCACCACGGATGACCCAGACGTGGCCTTTAAGGACTGCGACTACGCTTTATTAGTGGGTGCGCGTCCTCGCGGCCCGGGCATGGAGCGAAAAGATTTGTTAGAAGCGAATGCGGCTATTTTCTCGGTGCAGGGCAAGGCCATTAACAAAGTGGCGAGCCGTGATATTCGAGTGCTCGTTGTGGGTAATCCAGCGAATACAAATGCACTGATTGCATCCTGCAATGCGCCAGACATTAATCCACGTCAATTTACCGCGATGACGCGATTAGACCACAATCGTGCGTTGAGCCAGTTGGCCGCAAAAACGGGCACACACACCACTGATATTCAGCGCATGACTATCTGGGGCAATCATTCCAACACCCAATATCCAGATGTTTCGAATGCTACGGTCAAAGGAAAGGCGGCCAGCGCCTTGGTTGATCAAGCATGGCTAGAAGCCGACTTTATACCAGTAGTGCAAGAACGAGGCGCCGCAATTATCAAGGCACGAGGAGCGTCCAGCGCGGCTTCTGCAGCCAGTGCGGCCGTTGATCACATGCGTACTTGGGCGATGGGGACCGCCGACGGTGATTGGGTGAGCATGGCAATCCCTAGTGACGGCAGTTACGGAATTGAGCCAGGCATTGTTTATTCTTATCCTGTGACTTGCCAAGGGGGCGAGTACGAAATTGTACAAGGGCTCGAGATCAGCGACTTTAGCCGAGCACGCATGAACATCACTGAGAAGGAATTGCGGGAAGAACGCGCGGCAGTTGAGCATTTATTGGGTTAATAAAGCACGCAATCACGTGCTATGGCCCTGCATGCCTCTGCACCAAGGCAAAAAGCGCGACTCACATCCCTGCGTCCGCTTTGCGAGTGTCCATACTCCGTACTGAATGGCATTGCGAACTAATGCGCCCTGCTTTTGTGGGGCGCGTTGGTTGGCGCTAAAGGCGTCGCCAAATCTAGATATGCGTCAATATCCGTGCGCCTATGCTCGGCCAATTTTGCGCCAAAATCGTAAGAAAGATGGTGCTGGTCGAACGTGAATGGCACGCCCTGCTCGTTAAAGATGGGACAATGAGAATATTCAGTGTGCTGGCCTAGCCATGCGCTACCTGCCTCACAAAGCGCATCCCGCTTACTGATAAACAGATAGCCCAGCGCTTCCACGCGCTCGCGCAACCAATCATCACCCTTATCATGAACCCTGATGTAATCGCGAATGTTCTCACCCCGAGCGACGATTTCTGGTAGATCTTTAGACAACACAAAGTAATAACCAAACACCAACACCTTCTGCTGACCGCTGCTTTTTAAAAAGCTTAAGTACTCTAGAAGATGTTCTTCGGTGTACCAGCTAGGAAGGACATTGACTACAATGTAGTCAAATTGATTCAAGTAGTTACGGTCGTAACGTGTGCGGTTGAGAGTAAGACAGGTGGGTAAGTCGGGATGTGCGGTGGGATTGGGAAAAATGGCCGCGATGTTGTGATAGGGCGGACAGCCACCCATTTCAGAGAGGGTGAGGTCGTGGTTCGGGTATACTCTTTCCATCGCGTTCCACGCATCAAGGGCATGGCTGTCACCGATTATCAACCCATTGATCTGTGTAGTGCTAGGAACGTCACAGACCTCCACACCTTTCTTAACGCAGTGTGCCCACCAAACACTGGCACGCTTCGTCATACCACTTTCGATCAGCTCCATATTCAGCTGATGATAGTCGCTGTGCCGCCATGCCCAACCGTTCATCTTTAGCATGCTTGCACCGAGTGCGATGAGCATTAGCGCGGTTAATAGTAGTGCTGTTATAAAACCACGATTCTGCGCAGTTGGTTTGCGCATCGGTGTTTCAATGAAATGGTATAAAAGCCAAGCAGCGAACAGTGATGTCGTAATCAATATGGCTTGATCTACGCCGCTCAGTTGTTCGCGTTGCAACCAATATCGATAAAAGACTATAAGCGGCCAATGCACTAAATAAAGTGAGTAGCTTAACAAGCCAAGCATTACCAGCGGTTTAACAGACAGAACCCGTTGAATTGTATTTCGTTGCGCGAAGTAGATGCAGAGCACGGCACCCATGCATGGAAGTAGGGCGTTAATGCCAGGAAACGCGGTGCTTTCATTGAAGAAAAAGCTCGCAGTCGCTATCAGACCTAAACCCGCGGCAGCCAGAACGTTGCGCATCACAAGCCATCGACCCTTGTTTCCCACGTCGTTCGACGTACAAGGCAAAAACACAAGCAGTGCCCCCATAACGAACTCATAGATGCGCAAAGGCGTTAAATAAAATACTGCGCTTGCGTTGCCATCGATCAGCAAAATGGCAAATATAAGGCTAATGAGGCCAACACTGACCAGCACACTAATGAGTCTGTTGCGGTTGGCTGCCAGTAACGCAATGAGCGCTGGCCACATGAAGTAGAACTGCTCTTCCACCCCAAGTGACCATGTATGCAGGAGTGCCTTATGTTGATCGCTGGCGTCGAAGTAGCCGCTCTGCAGATAAAATAGTACGTTTGAAAAGGACAGAACGGCGTAGATTAATGCCTCGCCGAAGTCGCGCAAAAGCACAGGATAGAGCAGCAAGCTAGCGACTAATGCGCAGACCCCTAAGACGGTGAATAGAGCGGGTAGTAAACGTCGCGCCCTGCGTAAATAAAAATGCCTAAAATTAATACTACCCTTTGCAGCGTATTCGGCGACGAGCAGGCGTGTAATCAAAAAGCCCGAAATCACGAAGAATACGTCTACACCTACAAAGCCGCCGGCAAAGTACGGAACTTCAAGGTGGTAAAGTACCACTGCGAGCACGGCAATGGCCCTTAAACCGTCAATCTCCGCTCGATAGTGGGTGGCTTGGATAGAGCCAATATAGGGGTATCGCGGCGAGCTTGACACGTGGAATACACTAACTCGAATGGTTCGACTTACAATAGGGCCAAGGAGTGCGGCGAGATTCGTAGTCAACTATCCCAAGTGAGCGGATGATGCGCCGCACGCGCGTTTGCCTAGCCATGTTTAACTGAATCGCTTAATTGTCATGAGCAAGGCAAGCGAGCACTAGCTAGAGTAAAACTCATTAACCGCTTGTACGGCTGCGCCGGCGGGTAATTTAAACCCTTGCGCAAGCAGGGCGCTTTCGAGTGCGCCCAGACACAATCGGACATTGCTGGGTTTGGAGCTAAATCCCATGAGGCCAATACGCCAAACTTTGCCCGCGAGCGCGCCGAGCCCAGCGCCAATTTCTAAACTGAACTCGTTGAGCAGGTGATTACGAACAGCCGCTTCGTCGACGCCTTCCGGCACAGTGACCGCATTGAGTTGTGGAAGCCGCACAGCGGTCGCTACAGGCAAGCTAAGTCCCATGGCTTCCAAGCCTATTTTGAGTGCTTGATGATTGCGCGCATGTCTGGCCCAACTGTGTTCTAAACCTTCCTCTTTTAGCAGCGTAAGAGCTTCATGCAGGCCGTACAGGGCGTTAATGGGGGCGGTGTGATGATAGGCTCGCTTCGCCTCACCACCCCAATAGCCCATTACCAAATTCATATCCAAAAACCAGCTCTGTACTTTGGTACTGCGCGATTTTATTATCTCGGTGGCGCGAGTGCTAAACGTAACGGGCGATAAGCCTGGAGTACATGACAAGCATTTTTGCGAGCCACTGTAGACGGCATCGGCTCCCCATTCATCAACCGCTACTTTAACGCCGCCGAGCCCAGTAACTGTATCCATAATCGAAAGCATTCCATGCGCTTTTGCCATGGCACACAGTGCCTGCGCATCGCTCTCCACCCCCGTGGAGGTCTCTGCATGCACAAAAGCTAGAATTTTGGCGTCTTGGTGTGCGGCAATGGCGTCGCTGACCTTATTTAGATCGATGGCGGTGCCCCATGCGTCTTCAACCATAATGGCAATAGCCCCGCTACGTTCTACATTTTCGCGCATACGGCCACCAAACACGCCATTTTGACACACGATCACTTTATCGCCGGGTTCGATTAGATTAACAAAGCAGGCTTCCATGCCGGCCGATCCCGGAGCAGAAATGGGCAGAGTCAACGCATTTTCGGTCATAAAAGCGTATTGCAATAGGGCCTTAATTTCGTCCATTAGTTGAATAAACGCGGGGTCTAAGTGTCCTATAGTGGGGCGACCAAGTGCTTCGGATATGCGCGGGTCAACATCAGATGGTCCAGGACCCATGAGTGTGCGTTTTGGGGGATGAAAACTCATAATTTAGATCGATTCAGTTACAGAAAATTGAAGTGTGTGCGGCACGATTATAGTGCCAGATAATGTTATGTAGAACGCGAGATGAGCCAACCATGGCTAGTAATGGGAATCAATATCGTGAATCTCACGCGTTATATATTAAGGCGCGCTACGTAAGCTGTCCGATTTCGAGTCTCAGATATCTAATCGACTTTGCGATAACGACGGTAGTAATCACCCAAGAGCATTTCAAATTGAATTCCCACTTGCGTTTTACTTTGATAGCTTTCCTGCGCTTCAAATTCGCGTTCCCAACGAAAATCGATGCCCGCTTCCATGATGAACCATTCACGCCAAATGGGCGTGATATAGGTGAACGTGACACCGAATTCGGGCACATCAACTTCAACATTTTCTTCACCGCGAGCGTATACGCGGGACGAAATGCCACGCTTCGAAGAAAATGAATGATGCAGGGCTGTGCTGGTTATCCACTCCCATTGCTCTTCTTCTTCGGTGTACTTGACGTCGGTGGTCCACTCGAAAATGTCGTGGTCGCCTAGGTAGTAGTTGTAGTTTAGCCGGCTACTAA
>CAYGNS010000219.1:0-5076 GCA_964351295.1 uncultured Gammaproteobacteria bacterium | reverse complement strand
GTTGAGTAGTGCGTCCACTCCTGATACGTGCATCAATGGTTCTGTTTGGAAGTTAACCGGTCTGGTTTTATCTGCCTCCTGTTCGTTTAACTGAGCTTTGGGGGGGGCCGGAAAGATCTCGTGAATGTCCATTTCGGCATTGTCGACGTTCTCTTGCGCCAACTCCGCCTCGTCGATCGCGTTCTCATCGATCGCAATGTCATCATCGTTAGCGGCGTTTCCCTCTTTGGTTAAGCTGGCTTTTAGCGCTTCGCTTGCATTGGATACCACAAAAGCGCGTAGCTCCTCTTCGTTATAAGCATCGCCTAATAATTCAGGCGTCTCTAACATGGACACCGCCGCCATGACAGCCGTTTGAAGTTCGTCATGGTTTGTCGAGTCCTTAAATTTGTCGTAGATCTCGCAATGGGTTGCAAACTCCTCTTTAACGATGCTGGCTCTTCGTGCAAACACTTGAGCCGTCCCTGAGTCAGAGGTCGCATTGGCTAAAGCGTATTTTAAATGGTGGCGAAGTTCGCTCTCAGGCATAACATCGCCATCAAAGGCTTCCAAGATTTGATCGTCTGAGATGAGTTCCACCTGATTCGTTTCATTGAGCCACACTTCTCTATAGCCGGCCGCGACGCCTTCTTGGACCTCGCCCAGGACTGCATTATGGTGTTTGTCGTCAATTTCAATGATGGCTCGGGTTCCAATGGGGTAGGGCATGCGCTTTCTCCTAGTTGATGTTACGGTACGCGTTTTCTAAGATGGGTTCATAGAACTCATCTTGTTCAAGAGCTGCAGAGAGTGCGCGCAGCCCATTAATCGATTTGGTCATGTGGTCGTTGTGGCTCATTAAAAAGTTACGCTGAGCCACGTGCATGGTGAGAATTCGTTTCAGTTCATCTCCGCTGAGGCTCGTGGTCCTCACTTTCAGCTCCCCACTCATACCGTTCTCGCCAATTAAAGCGATGACGTCATCAAGGTTGGTGCCCAGCCGATTGACGCTAATATCGGATTTAATTTCGTTGATATAGGTCGCAGGCGCTCCTTCAAGATTGATCGAGCCACGTTGCATGTGATCGGCTAGCGCTTGGCGGGCTATGTCTTGTTTGGCCGTGAACTCGTCATACAGCCGCTTGTATTCCAAAGACTGGGCGTCTCGCCCAGGTGTCGGGGCTGGAAACCAAGTAGATTGGCTGACCGCTTTGATTAACTTACCGGTGTTGAACCACGAAACGTCATCCCAAACATCTTCAGCAAAGGCGGAGGCAAGGCTTTGCGGAAGTGCGTCGAATTCTTGCCAGATTCGTCGACCAAAGGCCGTTGTTTTGATTTCTCGGTTGATCGTGCGACTGTAGGATCGCGTTCGGTCTTCAATATCGATGGGAGACTTGGTGAATTTTCCTCCTAAGGTGTCCGCCTCAAAACATAGATCATCGCTGATTGCTCCAAACGTTCGGTTGCGCTCTTTCGCAATATCAAGCGTTGCTCGCTTTTCAGCTAGGATGTGTTCGCTGTTGACCTTTGTTTTAAACCCTTCTGCGTTGGAATGTGAGATTGGGTTGGCCCCGCTTGTTAGGAGTGTTTGTACATTCGAGAGCGCGGTGCCGAGATTTACGATTTGGCTCTCCGGCGTACCAAGTGACGCAATATAGGCATTAACGACAACAGCCATTCCAGCAAAGAATTGCACGCTGCAATCGTCTTTACATGAGGCCTGAGTCTGCGGAGCAACCCAATAGACGGCCATTGCCAATCCAACCAAGGTTGGTCTAATTGATGTTGGAGCGCGCATACTCGAGTTTTGGGTTATAAAACGCTTCAACTTGCTTAGCGTAGGCTAACGCTTCCATTAATCGAATTTCTTTCAAAGACTCATATTGCTTAGAGAGTATGTAATTGCTCTTGCCCGTTTCACTAATCAGCACACGTAAAAGCTCGTCTCCGCTGATAGATGCAATCTCAATAGAAGACTGGTTGCCAAAACGCGATAGTCCAATCGTCTCAATAATCGCACTCTCGCTGGTGCGGCCGTCCGCAATGTAGTCGCCTGGGTCTCGTCCTGCAGCGACCACCATCTCACTCACGTACTCCGCTAGATCGACGTTGGCGTGATTTTTGAGAATTGAGCGATTAATCACATCCTCAGCTAAGGATGCGTGCATCTCACGCTCTCTCCAGAGTTGACGGTAGCTTCGATTAACATCGCTTTCGCGGCCAATTTCGGCGGCCGGTGGCGCCGGGTGAATCGTGCTTTGTGCTAACACGTGTGCAACAACCGGCAAGTGGGCAATATCCGATGAACTTAGAACGCGTGTTCCGCCAGTGTATTTGCCCACATCGATGCCTTCGGGGAATAGTTCCTCCATGATCCGCCGGCGAACAGCGGGGGTTTTCGCTGAATTTTTTATCTTAGTGCTAAAGGCACGAGAGTTCGCAAGAGTACTTTTAAATAGCGGTGTGTTTGTCCCCGTGTTGCCCAAAGTCATATCAGTCTCAAAACAATGCGCGTCGGAGATGCTGCCAAATGTACGATTGCGCTCTTTCGCGATATTGAGTGTTTCGATCTTTTCGGCCAGAAGGTGTTGTTCGTTAACGATGGTCTTAAACCCTTCTTGGTTGGTCGTTTTGATTTCCGACAGGAGTGCTTGCTGAAGGTTTTGCAGGTTGCTCAGAGAATTGCCGATGTTCGTCAATTGCGTATTAAGCATTACGCTTAAGCTTGAGACGGCGGTCGTCACCGACGTACCAGCAACCGCTACCGCGCCAGCAACACAGCTATCACACACTGCAGCGGCTGGTTGAGGAGTCCCTGCAAGGGTGATACACAGAATCAAGCAAGCTAATGTTGTCTTTAGTTGTTTCATTGGATGATGTCTCGAATATCGTATACATAAGCACCCATTGGCAGCACATCCGTAATCTCACCGTAGGCTTCCTGGGCTATGCGGTATGTCTCGGCACAAACAGCGCTGATCGCGATCTCTTTTATGAACTGAGCAATTGCTGAGAGCGAAGGGAAGTCGGTGTACAGTGAGGGTCTTAACAGCGCGCCGATCTTCTCGATGGTTGAGAGTGCTTCGGTACACGCACCGTACAAGTTAATGTGCTTAGGGTCATTGAGAACCACGATTTTGAAAAGATCATCGTTCATTCGAAAGACAAAGGCTTCTTTGCCCGACTCTCGGGCCTTGTAGGAAGGCCCAGATTGGCTACAGTCGAGTAAAGCGTGTGCGGGCGTTAGTGTGCCGGTGAGCATGATCAGCAAGACAAAGACGCTAATTAATTGTTTTCTTCTGGGCATGGCTATTCATCAATTGATCAATTGTGGAAAGGGCGGTTGGGCTGAATGTGCTCAGCAGAATGTCAGCTTTTCCAATGAGCTGCACCAAGTGTTCAAGTCGAGCCCGCAGATTAGCGGGCATAAGGTTGAAAGCATCGTTCATGACTTGTTCGTCTGAAGAAGTAATGCTGTCGAGCAGGAACACACTGTCCGTGGGTGGGAGCTGTGTCGCTGCGCGGATGGCGTTGTCAATTAAGACGCTGTTGGGGGAGGTTGCGATCCGATCGTGCAACAAGCCAAGCTCGTGAAGGATTTCTGGATTGGACTCCTCATCAAGCGACTGATGCTCTAGTAATTGACCAAACACATCCAAGATAGCAATCTTGCTATTGGGTTGTTTGTGCCTCCACTGTGTTCTGCGCTCTAAGTAGTTCACTGTTCATACAATACTATTAAATGATTAAGTACTATATACTTTGAATGCCGCCGGCCAACAACACTGAAAACATTTTGGCTTGAGAAACTTTTGGGTTAATAGACTTCCTTTTTGTTCAGCCTATATATATGAATATAAAAATATCTATATCTATATATAACCTCAGGTATCACAGTTTTGGAGTGTTAGAGGTCACACTTTCGGAGCGACGAGAGGCTTAGGGGTCACACTTTTGGAGTGAAGCAGGTAGATATGCCACGCCAATCACACTAAAGCTGTTCTAAGCCATTGTATTTGCTGATATTTTTAAGGGGTCACACTTTTGGAGTCGCTAGGCATTCGGGGTCACACTTTTGGAGTGCTAGGGGTCACACTTTTGGAGTGAGGAGGAGATTAGAGGTCACACTTTCGGAGTGGAGCGGTTAGTAGACATCACAGTTTTGGAGTGGTTAATCACTATCAAGACGCTAAAGCATTGATTTGTTTCGATATTTTAACAGTTGCGCGCCGACGGTAGAGGTCACACTTTTGGAGCGCTAGGGGTCACACTTTCGGAGTGTATGGCTGCAATGGTCACACTTTTGGAGTACTCCATTATGAGAAAAAGAGGGCTGGTTTTAACCGTTTGGGAAATGTTTTGCTTTTGCTAATGTAGCGATCAAACCCCAGAGGGAACCATGACACAAGCATTGAGTAACAAAACCCCACAAAAGGAATACTGGATTATTAGCGAGGAAACAATCGTTAATAATCCTACCTCTTTGACGATGGGGCAGTTGGACGTGTCGAGTGTCCAAGAATTGCGAATATTGGAATCGGTGTTGGCCCTCTATCAGCAATACGGCAGTCCCGTTATTGAGTTCCCCTATTCGAGTCTCCTCGCCACCCTGGGCAGCAGCTCTGGCCGCTTCTCTGATGTGGACAAAGTGACCGACTCATTAATGACCAAATTTGTTCAGTATCGTATTACTTCCGCTGAAGGCGTAGAGGGGTTTGTTAAGCGCAGCTTGATCCGAGAGAGTGCGTACGAAAAAGGGTCGGGTATTATTCGAGTTGTGTTAGATGAAGAAACCATGGCCGTACTTAAAAAGCACGACTACCTCGCATTGTCAGGCGCGCAGCCCGCGTACCGGCTCATTGATGCCGGGGCATTTAAGTCCACCAACTACATGCGCCTATTTAGTATCTTGGCAGCGCATGCTCATTTAGGTGTGTATCGAGAGGCTCTCGAGGATTTCAAGACTACCCTGCAATTGAAGGAAGGAACGTATACAAAGTACGCTCACTTGCGTGCCCGCGTGATTGCGCCGGCCATCAAGGCGATCAATGCGCGCGGTGTGCTGGTGGTTGATCCCGAAATTCGAGAGATAAA
>CAYGNS010000218.1:0-5088 GCA_964351295.1 uncultured Gammaproteobacteria bacterium | reverse complement strand
TAAGCGGAGCAACTGATGAAAAAAACTATCCTTAGCACACTCATTTTTGGGATGTCTTTAATGGGAGTCACTCAGGCGGATGAATCTATTCACGGCCAAGCTGGCACCAGCTATCAAACCATAGGAAACTCGACTTACGATTCTAGCGGTGGCTCCTCGCAGACAATAGGAAATACTACCTATGGCAGCAGCGGAAGTACGTCACAACGTATTGGAAACACAACATACAACTCAGATGGGTCTAACTCACAGCAGATTGGCAATACGTTGTATAACTCAGATGGTACGACTGTTCAGAAGATCGGTAACACTACCTACGGATCAGATGGTACGACTTGCTCTAACATTGGAAACTCCACCTATTGTAATTAGGCTGTGCTAACTGTTGTGCGTCTAGCCAGATCCAATGAAAATAAAAATTCATTTATTGGTCGTTAGCATATTGCTTAGTAGTTGTGCTGAGCAATTAGACCCATGCTCCGAGGAAATAGGGTTCGAAGAAGTTAAAGTCAATTTGCTGTCTCAACTTAAAGCGCCCAGCACGGCCACCTTCGCATCTTTCGAAGATAGTTATGTTGTCGTCAGAGTGGACAATGAAAATGTCTGTGAGATTATGGTGATGTCACACGTAGATGCTGAGAACTCTTACGGCGCAAAACTCAGGAACAAGTTCTCCGGTTTCGCTACCTACTCGTATAAGAAGAAGTCATGGAGTGTTAAAGCGAGCTTATGGTGAGTTGGGGTTTGCTAGACGCCGGCCCACTTCTAGAGTCACTAAAATGTCTGGGTCTCCCGATATCGCGAGGTAAGTGTCAGAATATCGAGGGACACAGAAGTAAGACAACCGAATAGAAATTCAGCCCCAGGCCTAGACGAACAGACTGTACAATTGGTAGAGATGGACGCATCTGCCCACTTGCGAAGTTGAATAAGAATGAAAACCCTTTGAAGTTAAAGTAAAACGATAACTAGGGCTTGGTTCAACTTTGCCGAGGTTATGCGTTTGGCGGGCTGCGACAGTGGCACCCCCTCTGCAGCAACGTATTTTGCATTAATTTGTGATGACTGCGTGATGCTACGAGCGGTTGTTTCTCAAACGATGGACTGATCTGCCATCTCCTCCCAAACTTGGTTAAAAACATGGAATACGCGATCTACTTTGGCCCAGTGTTTTTAACCTTGATAGTCCTTTTCCTTGTAATACAAGAAAGAGTGATTAGTTCTCCTGCCTACTTTTTTATTCTGCTGTTTTTCTGTTTCAGCCTAGTCTTTCTTCCAATCAATTCAAGACTCAATTCATGGATTATTTTACTCGCTCTTGGGTTATCAGTCTTTGTTCCAATAGCCCGGTACGTTTGGCTTGCATTTATAGAAACAAAAAATGTTTACGGTCGAATCTCAAACGGGCGTCAGAGACAAGTTTTGGGAAATACGTTTCTCAGACTCCTACCGCTGCTGATCGTCATTTTGCTCTTTTGTATTTTCAACTCTTACGTATCAAGCTATGTTAGCAGCTTCGTTTTAAGGCATGGGCTTTATGACATACACGTCGGAGAGACGCTGAAAGATAAAGGGTACGGCTTCGAAAAAACGGGATTATTAATTCATGAAAAAGGGGGTCGTGCAAACGCGACGTGTGACCGAGAAAAGGATGTGCAAAACCGTTTCGTGAGCATCGATGCCATTAGGTGCGACACTAAAGACGCGATTGATGAACTAAACTCCGATTTTAAAAAACACTTTATCGAACATTTTAAGACAATCACTGAGGATCTGAAGGGGCAAAAGTCTAAATCTTTAAAGGCTGTAGTTAAGGACATGTTTGATAAGCCTGAGCCCCTTATCTGGGAAAAACTGGAAGATATCGATCCCGCGTTTAAAGTACCTGAATGTGATAAGTTTTACCATTGGATTTCAAGGACTGCATCCTGTATCAAGGGGCTCGTTCTGAAACCCTTAAATGAGGCGTATTTAAACGTGCGGCGCGATTTTGAGAACGAAGCGCGTCTCAAAGTAAAAGTCATTGCGTCAAAAAGCGATGACGCTCTGGATGAGTTAGATGAATTCGTCACTACGCGGTTGACCAAAGAATTAGATAATAAGGCGCAATCTGGAAAAAGTGCAGTGGATTCAAGCGTCAACAACCTCAAACTTACCCAGTATTTTTGGTCCGCGGTAACGTGGGCTTGGTTGTTTTTTCTGATCATCAAAATTTTCCTAATCATATTCACGCGGCTCATTTATTCACCAAAATTCGGCGACACCCCACTCAGTTTTCAAGACTTTAGTACGAGCCTGTATGAGAAAGACTCGCGCTCCCAAATAGCCTTAATCAAAGCGGAAGACATAACGAGAGTTTCCAATAATGGCGGTTTCACGTTGCCCGCTGACAATAAAGACTGGTTTTCGTGTACGACACTTTTTCTCCCTGACTGGAACCTTAAAGCAATGTCAAACAATAGAAACATTGCTCGAACAGCATTCCCAAATGCAACTCGCTTAGTGTTTAGAAGAATTTTTTCTGCAAGCTATAAATGTGAAAGGCTATACAATAATGAAGGTTTGTCCTGGGAAGCCAATAGTAAAAATTATAGATTCGTCAAGATATCTCTTAGCCAAAATCAACGAATTTGTATCCGATTGAATAACTTGATTGCCTTTGATGAGGGGGTTGAGTTTGTGAATGGTTTTTCGATTGTTGCATCAATGCACTTTCAGCACTCCATGTTTCTAACGATAGCAATCGGACCAGGGCAGCTCGTACTGCAGAATAAAGGCGGTGCAGCGACTTTAATTCCTGAGCATTACCGAGGTGCAGAGAAAGGTCACAATGCGGTTCAACCGATTCACCTAGTTGCATTTGACCCAGATGGCTTATACGAGCTCCGCAGCAATCTTGGTGCAATCGGTTTCTATACTAAAGGAACCGATCTGAGTCTCGTTGGGAACACGCGTGGCGTAAAGCAAGCGGACAACGTAAGCTACCCCAATATGGTTTTAGCCTTCATTAAACGTATCTTGCTTGTCCTACTTCCTCTCTAAGAACGGAGCTTTCATATGTCTGAAAATAAGAACCAAGAATCTGTTGCAGTTGCTATCCTGATCGTAATTGGACTCTTTGGGAGTCTCGCACTTTGCCTCGCTGGATTGGCCATTGTCATACCCGAATTAAAGAATTCAGAGATCCTCAATCTCTATACAAATCCCCATTCTGGTCTCGTCTTTTTAATTCTTTTTGTTTTAGGTGCGTCACTCTGTGTTTTTGTCAACAAATCGGTCCCATTGGTTGCTTTGACTTTACCTGTACTAGTAATGGCTGGCTTATTAATGTTTAGGGGAGAGCCAGAGAATCAATTGGAACAATCCGATGGCCGCAAGACATTCAGCATTGATAGAGATGTGGGGAGAGCCCAGACGGTTATTGATCGAAATATACTGGATCAGCTCTGCGGTGATTCGGATGGTTGTCAAATTCGCCTGACGATGAGGGAGTACGAAAATATGTCGACGAATGTATCGCTTTTCGGAGGTGGAAACACCGCTTTTTTTAAGATTGAGGAGGGGACTGAAAGGTGGCGAGTTGATAACGCCGCTAACTGGTATGAAGATGATAAGAAAAGGCTCATACTGATCCAGCACTCAAATTCGCGTCCCCTCAATCCGTATCAGAGAAACTCGGAAAAAGAAGCCAACAATTTTATCTTTACTGCATGGAACTGCGCATTCATGGCTCCCGACGATAGTAATCAGGATTTTTTGCTAGTCCGAACATTGAATTTGCATCACCCAGACGGCCGCAATTTTGGTAATGGGTACAAGACTGACTGCTTTATGACCATTATCGACTAAGGCCCCCGCCTCAAAGTAAGTAAGATATCGATCGGGCAGGTGAGGCCGCTTAAGACTGAAGGCGTCCGAGAGAACCGTATATTGACCGACTAGATGACCGGCAGCTACCTGCAGACTATTTGTTTAGGGTGAAGCATTTGGCGTGCCAATCCTCAACTTAATCACTCGTTACTTTGCTTATAATCGCTTAACGACAACAGGCACTACCCTTTGGGACACCGAATACTCTTCAATCTTAACCCATCAGCGGTGGGGTGTTGTGAGAACGGCTTTCTGTTGGCTTTTCACGTTTGTCGCTCTCGTAGTGGCGACCCAACTGCTGCAGCTGTTGCGAACCTAAAGTAAGCGGCGACACTTTTCATACACGCCGTCGAGCAAGCCGCTCTCATTCTCGCCGTCACAATTAAGCACTTGCAGACAAGGTTAATTTTGAGGTGGGTACAGGCTGTGTTGGTAACCCCTGGCTCTGAGCCATAGCCACCATCACGGGCTTAAAGCCCATTTTATGAGACAAATAAAACTCGCCTGTCGAAAGATTTTCGATCAACATGCCAGGTGTCACCCCTCGAGGATGACTCGGTGATGTTTGTTTAAGATGTGCGTTAACGGCATCCAAGATGGGCACCATTTTATGCGGCACCGCCTTCACTGCCGTGTAGGCGTTAAAGTGTTCGGGTTGCCATGCGTCAGGATTGTTCCCAACAGCCTTAGCGTCCACTTTCGTACGGTCAGTGGCTTCATAGATCATCCAGGCGGCATTGGTCGGTGAAATCACCGAATAGTCCGTGGGCCCACGTTCCTTCATGAGATACGTGTCGGTTTGGGGGTGGTGGATGATGTCACCCGTGGCCATCGCCCGAAACCCATAGGCGTGGTTTTGTAGGCGGCGATACAACGCTTCACCCTCCCCTTCCGCGATCCCAAATTCGCTCGTCGCTGGCAATGACACCACTTTCTCGTATTGCTCCATGTAATCGGCATTCCACGCGGCCGATCCAGCAAAGATGACTCTGTGGCTAGTCCCCCAACCGTGCGCGCTCGCATGCTCTCTGATGTCGTAGTCCGTTGGCTTGAGCATATACACATCGATCTGCGCAGGTGCCATGGCCAGCATGTATTCGAGTTCATTGTGGGCCGCCGCTTTGACCGCGCTCGTGACATTGTCAAACGTCAGCCCAACAGGCTCTGCATTATGACCCGTGATTTCCCTAAACCCCTTTAACTCCCACTCCTTGTCCC
>CAYGNS010000217.1:0-5089 GCA_964351295.1 uncultured Gammaproteobacteria bacterium | reverse complement strand
GGTTGCAACGGGCGCGAAGATATCCGCTTCGTTTTGTAGTCCCGCCGCCGCCATGATGTCGTGTTCAGCTTGCTCTTTAATCACGTCTACCACATCGTCGATGGTTATTCGACCTAATAGCTCTCCGTCTGCATTGATTACGGGCGCGGAAGTAAGGTCGTAGTCGGCAAACGACTTAGCTACGGAATCCTCTGAATCCATAGCCGAAAAAATAACGGGGGAATCGTCTATTAGGTTAATCGCTAGCTCATGGAGGTCCGAGGTGAGTAATCGATCAACGGGCAATACGCCGGTCAAATGATTTCTGCGATTGACTAGATAGATGCTAGTTGTTTGTTTTGGCAGCTCCGCTTTAAGCCGTAGAAAGCGCAAAATCACTTCGATTGTTACATTGTCTCTAACAACCGTCGCATCGAAGTTCATTAATCCGCCGGCGCTGTCTTCCGGAAAGGCCAACACCTCGCCTAAATGGGTGCGAGTTTCGTTATCCACCGCAAATAAGACATCAGCCAAAATCGCATCGGGCAGATCGGGGATCAGATCGGCGATGTCATCTACATCGAGTAATTTAATCGCTTCGATCAGCTCATCGGCCGGTAAATCTTGGGTGAGGGTTATAAATACCCCTTCGTTGAGCTCGGCAAGCACTTCGCCGCGCGCAGGCACTGGAATGTGCGTCCAGGCGAGGTGACGTTTCTCAGGGGTAAGGCTCTCTAGCGCGTCGGCAATATCAGCGGGATGAGCATCCTCGAACAGGCCTCTAAGCGTTTTGGAGTCATTGCCTTCAAGTACGCTCACTATATTATCGATGGGATGGCGTGATGGTTGCAAATGTGTGGCTCGGTCAAGGTTTACCCATTCGCGTTAGGTTTAAGGCGAGCGATTATGGGTATGGAGTTAAGTGCTAGAGTTTAACAGGCTCTCGCGTTTCGACCGCAATGCGGGGCGACTTAACAGGTACGAGGTAACGGGCTTATAGCCAACCAACACGGCGCATAAATAGATTGTGAGCAAACGAGAGCGTCTTCCGGCTCATGCAATCGTCCAACGAGTAATCCTAAGCGCTGAATCCTGAATAAAGCTAGCCCGTATAATGAATTATAACAAGTGTTGCGTGACTCCAGAATGACAATTTTGGTCTCAGAGGCGCGCGTCAAGCCGCAGCGTTAAGTTGAAACCGCGCTGGCGGGTAGGGCTTGGGAGGCTTCGATGGAAGCTTGCATTGGGTAATGATTGAGTGTTTTTAATTGTGCACGCGCCTCGGCTGGCGAGCTAGCCGACAACACTTTGGCCACTAATTTGCGCAGAAGTTGCGTATTGGCCCCAATCACTTGTTCTTTAATGCCAAGTAAATATGTGGCATCCATACTGAAATGCGTGAGACCTAAGCCCAGTAGCAATTTCGTGTAATTTGGATTAGCGGCCATTTCACCACATAATGAAACGGGTATATTCGCCTGCTCGCCGGCTTTAATAACGTGTTTGATCAGGCTTAAAACAGCAGGGTGAATCGGGTCGTACAAGTAATTGACTGCATCATCAACTCGATCAATCGCGAGCGTATATTGAATAAGATCGTTAGTGCCAATTGACAAGAAGTCCAGATGTTTAGCAAATTGCTCTGCGGCGATTGCGGCGGCCGGCACCTCGATCATCCCACCAATTTTTATACGGCGATCAAACTCAATCCCTTGCGCACGCAGCTCGCCTTTAGTGGTCTTAATCAAGGTTAGAACTTGCGTGACCTCATCGAGATTGCTCAGCATAGGGATCATTAAAGAAACTTTGCCGAACGCGGAGGCACGCAAAATAGCGCGCAACTGTGGTTTGAACAGCGACATATTATTTAAGCACAAACGCACCGCTCGCATTCCTAAGGGTGACTCACTGGATTTTTTATTGCTGTAGTTGAACAGCATCTGTTTATCACCACCTACGTCAAGGGTGCGTACCACAATCGGCTTTTTGAGGCGGGTGACGATACGGTAATAAGCCTTAAACTGCTCTTCCTCGCTGGGCGCCGTCTCACGATTCATAAACAGATATTCGGTACGGTATAAACCAATACCTGCTGCGTTTACGCGCTCTACTTCTTTCAGCTCCTTAATGGTTTCGATGTTGGCGGTTAACGTTATTCTTTGACCATCAATCGTTTTGCTCGGTTTTCGAATTAAGCGCCCCAGGTTTTCTTCGCGACTTTTTATCTGCCGCAATACACCACGGTACTCTTTTAGAACGACTGCGCTGGGGTTTATCAATACAATGCCGCGCATACCGTCAACAATGAGCAAGTCGTTGTCTTCGATATACTGTGTACTACCATGCAGACCAACCACCGCTGGCAGCTTAAGGCTACGAGCAACAATGGCTGTGTGTGATATTTGACTGCCTAAGTCAGTTACAAACGCCCCAATTTTGCGGTCTTTCACGAACATGGTCTCGGCGGGAGACAGGTCATTGCTGACGATCACTTTGCCGCTTAAGTTCTCATCATTAAACTCGTCGAGCGAGTGCGAAACTATGGCCAACAGGTTACGCAGCAAGCGGTTTGTAATGTGTTGGACGTCTGTTTTTTTATTGCGCAGATACGCGTCTTGCATCTGCTCGAACACCTTTGTTAGGTTTTCGGACTGCTGACTTACGGCTGATTCGGCGTTAATCAGATCGCGTTTAATGATTGCAATCGATTCGTCAACCAGTAAAGGGTCTTGCAGCATCATCATATGTGCTTCAACAAACGCGGCACTCTCCTTGGGTGCGTCGGTCGGTAAATGATCTAAGATGCTTTGATATTGCTCGGCCGTTGCGGTGACCGCTGCTCGAAACCGCAAGATTTCAATATTGACCTCTTCAGGCCTGATTTTGAATTCAGGAACTTCGATTTCGTTGGTCTTAAGTACATAGGCAGGGCCAATTGCGATTCCTCGACCAATACCCGATCCAAATAAGCTCAGCATTGTGTTCGCTACTCGTCTTCGTCAAAGAGGTTGTTGATCAAGCCTGTGATGGCGGCCATTGCTTCGGCCTCATCAGTACCGTCAACGCGCACGATGAGTTGGCTACCTTGCGCCGCTGCTAAAATTAACACTGACATGATGCTTTTGGCGTTCGCCCTCTGTGTTTTATACTCGATCTCGATATGACTCGCGTAACGTGCTGCCGTGTTAACGAGCTTTGCAGCGGCACGGGCATGCAGGCCGAGTTTGTTAATAATCTCAATCTCTTGTTCCAGCATTCGCGGCGCTTCCTTAGGGAGATGTTGTAGTCAATTGATGGGGCATGCTCGATTTCAGCTGTGGTCTGAGGTTTAGTTCTCGATGACGCGCTAACGTTTGTAAATTGCTCGCATGTTGAAAGTGATTGAGTAGCTGTTCGACCACATAAACAGACCGATGTTGTCCGCCTCTGCAACCGATTCCCACCGTTATATAGTTGCGGTTATCTGCAATGAATTTGGGTATCCAAGTGTCGAGAAAAGCGGTGATGTCGCTAACCATGAGCGCACAGTCGGGCTGTGCGCTGAAGAAGTCGACTACGGCCTTGTCTTTACCATTTAAGCGTTTTAGGTCTTCCTGCCAGTGTGGATTGGGCAGACAGCGCACATCAAACACAAAATCAGCATCCAATGGGCTGCCATACTTAAAGCCAAAAGATTGGAGTAGCAGCGTGCAAGCGTGTCCACCGATATTACCCGCGTCTTCACGCACTAGCGTACGTAGTTCGTGTGGCGTCATCGCCGAAGTGTCTACGCGCCGATGCGCTAACAACGCCAGTTTATCAAGCAGCGCACGTTCTTTAGCAATGGCTTCGGGTAAAGAGGTCTGCGCATCAGACAACGGATGCTTACGCCGCGTTTCACTGTAGCGTTTGAGCAGACTCGCATCATCTGCGTCCAGAAACAGGATGCGTACTTTTATGTTGAGATTGGCGAGCTGCTGTACGCTCGAATCTAGGTCGCTAAGTAAATCGTGATTGCGTGAATCAATGCTGATCGCGCATTTTTGAGCAACGCCGCCCGCGTCCTTCATACGCGCAGCAAGCTCAGGAACTAAGCTCGCCGGTAAGTTGTCGATACAGTAGTAGCCAATATCTTCCAGCACCTGCAGAGCAATGGTTTTGCCTGAGCCTGACGTTCCACTCACAATGTAAAACTCTGCGTCGCTCATGCTCTGTGTCAATGTCTCTATGGGTTGAGTCGCGAAGAGCTAGTTCTTTAGGAGCTGGTTTCCCAGCGAGCGATAGAACTGATCAATTTGGATGGGTCCTTGATTGCTGAAATCTCGTTCAAACGACCCGAGATGCGCATGATACGAGCGATTTTGCTCAACAATGTAAGATGTTGTTCGTTCGCATTTTCGGGTACTAACAAACCAAAGGCGAGTTTCACCGGTTGCTTATCGATACTGTCGTAATCAACCGCTTCTTGTACGGATATAACGGCGAGAACGGCGCTTGGGATGTTGGCACAACGACTGTGGGGGAGAGCGATGCCCTCCCCGATACCCGTGTTGCCCATTTTTTCTCTTTCCAATAACAAATGAAAGACGTCCTTTTGCCTAAGCCCCAAACTTGCATCCGAAGCAAGTAGCCCTGCCATTTCTTCAAGTAACTTCTTCTTACTGCTGATGGGGGCGTTTAAATTTATGTGCTCTGGCGAGAGCACCTGCGATAGATTTGATTCGTCAGGCATACTGGTTAGGTGAGCACGGCGAACATGTTCGCCAATGAATGTGGGTTACTCAATAGGGTCAAACGGTTGCTTTTTTAAGGCGCCCCCGTTTTGGTGATGATCCGTGGTTTTTTCTTTGTGCTTGCGTACTTGCGAATCGAGTTTATCAGTTAATGTGTCGATTGTGGCGTACATGTTGTTGGAATCAGCGTGTGCATGCAGTGTTACGCCTTTTGCGTTGATGGTGGCCTCTGCTTTGTGGTGCACATTGTCGACGTGTAAAACTACATCGATGCTGTTTAAATGGTCGAAATGTCGTTCAATCCTTTGCATTTTTTCTCCAACATAGCTTTTGATGGAGTCGGTTAGATCGATTTGATGTCCTGTGATCGTAAGTTGCATAATAAAAAAGTCTCCATG
>CAYGNS010000216.1:2633-5107 GCA_964351295.1 uncultured Gammaproteobacteria bacterium | reverse complement strand
GTAGGAATATCGTCCGATTCAATGAGCGTAACGTGAATCGTTTTACCCAGTAATTTTGTTAACGAGGCCGCGGCCATCCAACCGGCGGTACCGCCACCTACGATCACAACTTTATTAATACGCTTATTCATTTGCTGCCTCGCTCACTTATCATTGAGCACTCATCATTTAAGAAATTTTTGTAATTGCGCTTTTATTGCTTGGGCTTTTTCTGCATCCAAGCTAGCGAGCACACCCTGCACTGATGCCGGTATGTGTTCGAATTTGTCGGCTTGTTCGTCAAAAACATAATAATCAAACAACATTTTCCAGATTTGCTTTTGCTCAGGCGGAAGGTCCCGCATGCTTAGTAAGGCGTTCAACAAAGCATTACTCGGCGCGCCTAAATACGCCGGCGTGGTCCGCCACCAATAATTTACTAATACATTAAACGCTTCTAATGATTCAACGTGGTGCCACCACATGCTCGGAATAAACACGGCATCACCAGCTTGCACATCAAACACCACCGCTTGCTGCATGGCCTGTGCGTATTTTGGAAAGCGCTGCAGGTCTGGGTTAGTGGGGTCTACTAAACTAATGGCTTGCCCAGAGGGCGTGAAGTCGAGTGGGCCTACGTATAGATTGTCGATCTGGTCGGGTGAAAACAAAGTAAACCGTCGTCGCCCTGCCACCACACAGGCAATGTTTTGCGGAAAATCATAATGCGCCGCAATACGACTACGATTACCAATCCATATGCTCACTAGGCTTTCGTTCGTCTTGAGCGCAATATCATTAGCATCCCGAAAACCCGGTAGCCAATGATCAACCATCGTTGAGCCTACATAGTAAGTGGGCGGCTGTGTGTCTTGCGCAGAGGCGAGAAGCTTATCTAATACGGCATTCAAGTTTTGCCGCGTACGCACAAAATTAAACCCGCTAAAGTCGTCGTTGTAAAAAATACGTCCTTGGATCGACGCATCGCCCTCATACACGGTAAGGGGCTCGCCGTGATAGAAGCTCCTTATGTAGTCGGCAATTTGGGCGTCTGACTCATTTGCTTTGTGTACCGCAGGCCAGTCCTTCACAAAACCCTTGAGCAACAGCGGACGCGACGATTCCAATACGTCATCTGGAATCGCCTGCGCGGTGACATCATCGCGTCGCTCAATGGCTAGGCTGCTGGACATTGTCGGTTAAGCAATTTGCTCGTTCTTTTTATCCACTAAAGTTCGAATACAGGAGTGCGAGGCCATAATCATATACAGTGGCATGAGAAAGCCTTGGCCGTTGAGCTGCTGCATTTGCTCACCGGTAAGATCCTGCACTTTGTCTTCGTTAATAGTGTAAAGACCGAGTAATTGGTTTTTACTGCCGTCTTTAAGAGGAATATCGAGCGTAAATGACTCGATCAATTCCAGTTCAGTAATGGTTTGAGTGAATTTGTCTTTGTGTTCATGCGCTGCATTAATCATTTCGAGATTGGCAGCCATTTGACTCAGGTATTCACTCATGCCCCCGTGCTCGAATAGTGCATGGCCCGCTTCAGTGTTTACCCGAGGGCTGTCCATGTCAATCGTGATAACGGCTTTCTTTTTTTCCTCAACCGTTTCGTCCTTTTGAAACCCAATTACAAACGGTTGGCGACGAATCATGAGAGGGATGTACGCAGCCCGCCAACCAGAATCGTCTAAAAATAGATTCTCGCCTTCCTGAAAACCAAACAAAGCAATAGGAAAGAAGGCGCCCGTTTCGGCATTCTTTTGAAAGAAAATGGGGTAGCTGCCCTGAATATTGCGAAACTCAAACGGAAATGTCATGGCGTACATTACGTTATCACCATACGCGGCAGACCGCTCGTCAATCACTTTAAGGTCTGCATGTTGCTGCTGATTCAGCATTACAAATTTGGCCATTTTCTCCTTACTCTCCTTTTCTACTCTTTCTTATATTTTGCTAAAGCCGTGGGCTCGTACTTTATCAAGCAAGTCCCGATTAGTGGGAAGTGCCGACATCATTCGTTGTTTCTTATGTTGAACGTCATTAAAAATCTGCGTTGCGGAACTTAATTGTTGCGCGAAATGGCGGTTCGGCAATTGTGTTACGTCGCTAACAAAGCCCATACCGCACAATACATATTGGTAACTCGCCGATGGGAACAGGGCGTCGTTAGTGGGTGTATCCATGTGCCACGGTGGGCGATATTGCCATAACGCGAGGTTCTCAAGCAGAGTGTCAGTGTAGGTACTTTGCTGAGCATTATCTAGCCAATATTGGCTATCGGTGCGCTTGGTTAAACAGTAATGTAACTTTAAAAAGTCCACAATCTGCACCCAATGGTGCTCGAACTTTTTATTGAACCGTTTAGCGACAAGAGGCATTAAATCGCTGTTGGCAGGGAACTCATCCGCCAGCATTTTGGCCGACATTTCTACTAGCACGAGGGCGGATGCTTCCAGTGGTTCAACGAATCCTGCCGATAGGCCTATCGC
>CAYGNS010000216.1:0-2623 GCA_964351295.1 uncultured Gammaproteobacteria bacterium | reverse complement strand
TTTATGCCAAAAAGTTTTACGGTAACCTGAGTTAATAGCAATTTTTCTAAAACTTAAATCCTCGACGGCAACGGCCGGCATGCTTTGGCCTAAGTAGGTAACAAACTCTTGTTGCGCCCGCTCGTGATCGATATGGGCGCTGGAATAAACGTAGCCACAACCGCGCCTATGCGGCAGCGCAATGTCCCAGACCCAACCGGCCGACTGCGCGGTGGCTGACGTTTGTGAGCTGATCGGTTGCTGTTCGTCAGCGTAAACCACTTGAGTCGCGAGCGCCGTATCGTTGAACAATATATGGTCTACTTTATTAAAACCAATCTTATAATGCTCGCCTATTAACACGGCAGCAAAACCAGTACAGTCAATAAACAAATCAGCCTCAAGATCGCCGCTGTGCTGCGTTTGTAAACTCTTAATACGTTCGTCAGCGTGACTATTAATGCCAATCACATGGTCGCTTATGTAGCGTACTTGCAAGTTGTTCACGCAATGGCGCTTTAAGAATTCACCAAACTTGGCGGCATTCAAATGATAACCATAATTGAGAATAAACGCGTATTCAGGTGTGGTGATTTGCTTGGGTGCTTTGTGGTGCCGACAAATTTCAATTTGCGGACTCACCGCATCGGCAAAGCTCATGTCGCCGTGCGACTGTTGCCAAGGCGTCACTAAATTCACTTGGCTAAACTCACCGGGAGGCGAAAAGGGGTGGTAGTACTCGTCAGCGTCGTTGCGCCAGTTTTTGAAGTACGACCCTTGCTTAAAACTGACATCACATTCACGCATGAAATCGGTTTCGCTTACTCCAATGGCTTGCAATGTGGTGCGCATCGATGGCCAGGTGCCTTCGCCTACACCAATAATTTTCACGTCAGGCGATTCAACTAACGTAACGTCGATTCCGCCTTCGGCTAGAGCTTTGAAACGACTCGCTAATACGCCCGCCACCAGCCATCCGGCTGATCCACCACCAACAATTACAACGCGTTTAACCTGTTTGCTCATGTTTGATAGTTTACGAGTTTTTTAACGGATAAAAAAAGAAAAGAGCTAGGCAGCCTAGGCCACCCAACTCTTTTCTTCTTACTACTTAACTGCGAACTAACTTAGAAGTCGTAACGAACACCTAAGTTATAACGTGCGCCTGTTTGGAACGCTTGTACAACTTGAACTTCGTCGCGACCGTAAAAACGCAGGGTCTCTTCGGTAAGGTTAATACCCTCAACGAATACGGTGAGATTGTCGCTAACAATGTAACTTGCGCTCATATCCCACTGACCAAAGGCTTCAACGTTAGTTGGCCCTGGTGTACCTGCGGCTGCTCCACGTAAACCGTTGTAGAAGTCATCCCGCCAGTTGTAGGCTAAACGAAATTTGATCTTATCCTTTTCGTAAAAGCCCACCAAGTTAGCTGAATCACTCAAGCCCGTTAACGCAAACTGGGTATCCAAACTCGCGTTATCGTACATCACATCCGCATCCACGAAAGTTGCATTCGCTTGAACGCCAAAACCACTTTCACCAAAGGTGCGCTGAATCGCCAACTCCCAACCATCGATAGTAGCGTCTTGCTCATTAACAGGCGCGTCAACATCAAACGTAACGGGTGCGCCAGTCGCTGGGTGAATAAGGCTAGGGAAAAGCACCGCATCTTCCAATCGACCCCGACCAATAAAGTTGGCGATGTCTTTTGTGAAGTAACCGATTGACATGTAGTCTGAATCACCTGTGTAGTACTCCAACGACAAGTCGATGTTTTCAGATTCCAAAGGTTGCAGATTTGGGTTACCGCCATTAGCGTTGCCGCCGCTGATACGAATCAAAGTATTAATCGTAACGCCACCCTGAATGTCTAGATAGCTAGGCCGCGTGATTGTTTCGCTGAACGAGAATCGTCCCACTAGGTTGTCACTAAAGTTAAACCTTAAATCCAAGTTAGGCAGTACAAAGTCGTAGTTACCAGTGAGATTTGTGAAGTCTTGCTGACCAGAAGGAACCGCACTGAATTCATTACAACCGGCTACGACTGGATTACCAGCCCCATCCAAACACGACACCGTTACAGAACTGTATGTTGGCGTAAGGGCACGCGACAGTACATCGGTTTCTTCATAACGTATGCCAGCTCTTAAGTTCACTCGAATAGAACCCAACTCGTAGTCGACGGTGAAATCAACGTAAAACGAATCAGTTTCTTCTGTAGTGCGGCGATCCGTAGTGAAATTGGTGCTAGGACATAATCCGTTGCCACAATCACCACCCGTTGACTGAGTTGCACCTAAAGCTACTGTGCGTGCAGCCAATGCATCGATATCAAAAGTAAAGAAATCGGTTTGTAAACGCGGATCGTTGCCATTAGAGATCTGGTCAAACGAGCCAGCTGCGCTTGCTGGAGTTAACAGATCAGCAATTTGACCTGGTTGGGTAGTACCACCCCAAGTATCGCGTTGCACATTAGCAAACTGAGAAATGTTATCCATATCGGTCAGCTGCACGCCAAAATTGATCGACGACGTATCGGTCAGCTGGAAATCACCGCGTAACGTAGTTTGCTCGATTTGGTTGTCCGTTTTTTTATTATCAAACACACTTCCCGTAACAATCATATCGGCAGGGCTTAGTG
>CAYGNS010000215.1:0-5123 GCA_964351295.1 uncultured Gammaproteobacteria bacterium | reverse complement strand
ATACGTCGAGCAGTGAATCGGTTTTTACGGCGCGCAGACGGCATATTACCGAACTGGAGAAAGCGCAAATTGCCATTAGGCGAGGTCGTCATCAGTTAGAAGTAAACCAAGCCGGTGAACTATTAGCCGATGAGCTGCTGCAAGCGCAAACCGCGCTTAATGAGATAACGGGGGAGTTTAGTAGTGACGATTTACTCGGAAAGATCTTCGGCTCTTTTTGTATTGGCAAATGACTAGACCAAAAGAGTTTTACTTTAAGGAAGGCTGCTTCATTGAGGAGTGGCACAACAGCGCACAAGATCAACATTGTTCGGTGGCCCGAGTTCGCGTAGCTGCGCATTCTACGACCAAGTTGCACGCGTTACGCGATACTACCGAACGCTATGTTATTTTGGCGGGGGAAGGTCGAGTTTGGGTAGACCATCAGCCGGCAATGGTCGGCGAGGGCGATGTGGTGGTTATTCACGCAGACGTGGCACAAAAAATTGAAAACGTGCAATCCAGCGATTTAATCTTTCTAGCCATTTGCCAACCGCGCTTTCAAGCGCATAATTATTACGAGCTCGAGAACGACACACCGCCCGAGCCCAAGCCCGCGAGTTCGCTTACTCGTTAGCTAAACCGCGAGCTAATGAACTGTATACGGAACCAACACTGTTAGGCTAAGCCACAGAATTAACCATGCTTCATTCAACTCACTACGACGTTATTGTAATTGGCGGCGGTCACGCTGGCACTGAAGCCGCGCTGGCGGCCGCGCGTATGGGTGCCCAAACGCTGTTACTTACGCACAATATCGACACCATCGGACAGATGTCCTGTAATCCCGCTATCGGTGGTATTGGTAAGGGTCATATCGTTAAAGAAGTGGATGCCATGGGTGGCGCAATGGCCATCGCGGCGGATAAAGGTGGTATCCAGTTTAGAATTTTGAATTCGCGCAAAGGTGCAGCCGTGCGCGCAACGCGAGCACAAGCGGACCGTATCTTGTACAAAGCTGCGATTCGGGAGATGGTTGAAAATCAAGCAAATTTAAGTCTGTTCCAACAAGCGTGCGACGACCTCATTATTGAACAAGATCGTGTCGTTGGTGTGGTTACGCAAATGGGTTTGCGCTTCAAAGCCAAAACGGTAGTGCTTACAGCCGGTACGTTTTTAGGCGGTATCATTCATATTGGCTTAGAGAACTTTCAAGGTGGGCGCGCCGGCGACCCACCTTCAAATGCGTTATCACGTAGGTTGCGCGAAATGCCGTTTACGGTGGATCGCTTAAAAACGGGCACGCCAGCGCGACTCGATGCTCGAACCATCGATTACTCTAAACTCGAAGCTCAACCGGGCGATGATCCGTGTCCAGTGTTTTCATTTTTAGGCGACCGCGCGCAACACCCTCGTCAGGTTAATTGCCATATCACTTACACCAATGAGCGCACGCACGACATCATTCGTTCTGGCCTAGACCGTTCCCCGATGTACACCGGCGTTATCGAGGGGGTTGGGCCACGCTATTGTCCGTCTATAGAAGATAAAATTAATCGGTTTGCGGACAAAAACGCACATCAAATTTTTGTTGAGCCAGAAGGCTTAACCACGCATGAGGTGTACCCGAACGGTATATCCACATCATTGCCGTACGACATTCAAGCGGCGTTTATTCGCTCAATCGCAGGATTTGAAAAAGCGCATATCGTGCGTCCCGGTTATGCGATTGAATATGATTTCTTCGATCCACGCGGTTTAAAACCAACCCTAGAAACAAAATATATCGAGAACCTGTATTTTGCAGGGCAAATCAACGGTACCACGGGTTACGAAGAGGCCGCTGGACAGGGCTTGTTAGCAGGGCTAAATGCAGCACGCCGCAGTTTGCAACGCGAAGAATGGTTTCCGCTACGTAACCAAGCCTACATTGGTGTTTTAGTCGACGACCTCATCACCATGGGCACTAAGGAGCCATATCGGATGTTTACTTCGCGCGCGGAGTACCGATTGATGTTACGTGAAGACAATGCTGACTTGCGGTTAACTGAAAAAGCTCACGAGCTTGGTTTGATTACCGAGGAACGCTGGGCGGCTTTCTCGCGTAAACGCGAACTTTTAGAAAGTGAACAGCAACGCTTAGCCGCAACATGGCTGCGCCCAGGCACCGTTCCCGATGAGCTGGCACAAGCCGTGGTTGGCAATACGCTGAAACGCGAGGCGAACTTGCTAGAGCTGTTACGTCGCCCGGAAGTTACGTATGCCTCATTGCACACCCTGCCGGGTGCAGGCGTGGCGATTACGGATGCTGCGGTGGCCGAACAAATCGAGATTCAAGCCAAATACCACGGGTATATAGAACGACAACAAGGCGAAATAGACAAACACCGTTCCCACGAGAACATGGTGTTAGCTAATAATTTTGACTATAAAAAAGTAACCGGATTGTCTAACGAAGTGGCACAAAAGCTTAATGAACACCAACCCGCGTCGGTGGGGCAAGCAGCGCGAATTTCAGGTATTACCCCCGCCGCAATCTCTCTTTTACTGGTGTATCTTAAAAAGCACGGCAAAGCCGCTTAGCTTAAAGCATGACTAGAAATGGTGATTTCATGGCTTTGTGCGGATGCCGCCCTTATTGTTCAGCGCGTGTGGTTAAATGCGCACGACGATATTCGCAATCGTCATCAGACTCCCGTGCGAAACGAATCGACTAGCCACAACGTTGTGCTTTAAAGCCTAGTTCAACCGTAAACCAATACCAATCACTGCATTTAAAGTTATGCGCGAGAGTACCGCCTTGAAAATCGAGTCGACTTCTACACCTACGATCGAAACCAGACTTAGAGATGGTTTAACTGCAATGGATATCACGTTTGGCGATCAGGCGATTGAGCGACTAATCACCTACATGCAACTCCTGCATGAATGGAATAAAACCCACAACCTGACGGCCATAGACTCCATTGACGAAATGTTGTCTAAACATATATTTGATTCAGTAAGTATTAAACCCTACATGAAAGGCGCGACGTTGCTAGACGTAGGAAGCGGCGCGGGTTTGCCGGGGATTGTATTAGCGACATTATCACCCGCCTTACAAGTTACTTCGGTTGAGTCGCGTGGCAAGAAAGCACAATTTCAGACGTTTGCCGCCAGTAAGTTGGGACTGAAAAACTTGGTTGTAGAAAATCTGCGTATCGAGGACTACAAACCCAAAGAAAAGTTTGCCATGGTTACCTCGCGAGCCTTTGCGTCGCTAAGCGAATTTGTAGAAGGGTCTAAACAAACTATTGGCGAAACGGGACGTTGGTTGGCAATGAAAGGGCAGCTAGATCAAAACGAAATTAAGGAGTTTAAAAAGCTCAACTACAAGTACGACACTTATTCGTTAGCTGTGCCTGAGTTAGACGCACAACGACATCTCTTCGTGATTCGACCAAACAAAAAATAGCGAATAGTCTTAAGCCCATTAATGAAAAGCCATGAGCTAAGTAATGAAAAGCCATAAGCTTAGTAACCTAATTCTAAACCCGATAAATTTACTCGTTTAGCGTTCCACGGCATGCTAACCTAGCACACCCCAAAAAGTCGAAACCGCTGCGCACATGGCGAGAATAATCTCAATCACCAATCAAAAAGGTGGTGTAGGTAAAACCACCACTAGCATTAACTTAGGCGCTGCTTTAGTAAAGCAGGGCAAAAGTGTGCTGCTTATTGATATGGACCCGCAAGGTAATGCCAGCGTTGGCTTAGGCATTAGTCAGGACGACGTAGAAGCTACCATTTATGAGTTGCTTACTTTGGAAGCGACGGCCGCAGACTGCATTGTGAAAAGTGACAGTGGCGTAGACCTCATTACAGCCAATGGCGATCTAGCCGGGGCGCAAGTTGAGCTTCTTAACGAAATAGGCCGTGAACTGCGATTGCAAAAAGGCCTGCAGACCATCCGCGACCAGTACGACTATATTTTTATTGACTGTCCGCCTGCGCTCAATGTGCTCACCATCAACGCCTTAGTTGCATCGGACTCTGTGTTAATTCCAATGCAATGCGAATATTTTGCATTAGAAGGCTTAAGCGCATTAGTGTCGACGGTGCGAAAGATCAAAGACTCGCTTAACAAAGACCTCGTTATAGAGGGCTTATTGCGCACAATGTACGACCCGCGCAATAGTTTGTCGGGTGAAGTGAGTAATCAGCTCAAAACGCACTTTGGCAACAAAGTGTACAAAACTATTATTCCGCGCAACGTGCGGCTCGCCGAAGCGCCCAGTTATGGACAGTCGGCGATTGATTATAATCCCCATTCGAAAGGCGCGATTGCGTACATCGAGCTCGCAGCCGAAGTGTTAGGAAAAAGAAACCAATGAACGCGAAAAAGAAAAGATTAGGTCGCGGTTTAGATGCACTGCTGAGTTCATCAGCGGCCGAGCCAGAAAGCGCTCAAAATACTGCGTCGTCTACAAAACATGCCAATAGTCTGCCCATTGAAAAATTACAACGTGGCGAATATCAACCGCGCACCAATATGGACCAAGAGTCCCTTGAGGAGCTGGCCAATTCAATTCGCTCGCAAGGCATTATTCAGCCCATTTTAGTTCGCCCGATTGGCGGCGATAAATACGAGATTATCGCTGGCGAACGACGTTGGCGTGCCGCACAACTCGCGCAGTTAGACGAAGTGCCGGTTTTAGTGCGGGATATACCAGACGAAGCCACCCTGGCGATTGCACTCATTGAAAACATTCAGCGCGAAGACTTAAACCCGGTGGAAGAAGCCATGGGTTTAAAACGACTCACAGACGAATTCGGACTAACCCATGAGCAAATGGCGAAAGCGGTGGGTCGCTCGCGCGCGGCGGTAACCAATCTATTAAGGTTGCTCAGTTTAAGCCACGAGGCAAGACAATTACTCGAACACGGTAAGATCGAAATGGGACACGCGCGGGCCTTGTTGGGTTTGCCCGTTGAAAAGCAGGACTGGGCGGCCAAAGAAGTGTACTCCAAAGGCTTAACCGTGCGCCAAGCCGAAGCCCTGGTTAAGCAAACTCTCAATCCCCCTAAAAAGCCAACGCAGGTTAAGAAAAGCTCTGATATTGCGCGGCTTGAAGAAGATTTATCTGAGACCTTAGGCACTAAGG
>CAYGNS010000214.1:0-5137 GCA_964351295.1 uncultured Gammaproteobacteria bacterium | reverse complement strand
AACAGTCCCAACAAGATCCAGCGATTGGTTTCCCACGTCATCGACTTGTTGGGCGTGAGCACAATGGATACGCCGATTTCCGGCTCGAGAGATTCAAGCATTTAAAGAATGTGGTGGTCGCGTCAGGCAAGTGTGCTTACTGTAGCAAAGTCGTGTGCTTGCATTGTTTAAGTGTGCGCAGCAAAATCGTTTAACTAAATACTGGAGGATCAGCAATGAGCAAGCAAACCATAGGGACTATTGAGTGGCATGATTTAACTGTAAGTGACGCCCAGGGTGTTAAGGACTTTTATCAGAAGGTAGTGGGTTGGGATACCTCCCCAGTAAGTATGGGGGACTACAACGACTTTAACTGTAATCAACCTGAGGGCGGCTCGACCGTAGCGGGAATTTGCCACGCCCGAGGCCCGAATCAAGACCTACCGGCTCAATGGCTGATGTATGTACGGGTAGAAAATGTTACAAGCAGCATTGCGCAAACGCTCGAACTGGGCGGCCAAGTACTATCGGGCCCCAAGCCATTTGGTGATGATGATATTGTGGTAATACAGGATCCTGCTGGCGCCGTGATTGCATTAGTGGGCGCGCGCTAACCACGCGCACCATTAAAGGTGCCATTGCGCCTAGAGTGACGCGAGCCAATCCACCACTTCTTTATAAATGTCAGCGCCTTCGGGCTCGTTAAAGATTTCGTGGTATAGACCTTTATAAATTTTCAGCCCTTTTTCGTTTGAGCTCACACTGTTGTACAACAACCGCGAGCCTTCTGGGTCGGTCATTACATCGTCACCGCCATGCAAAATAAAAATAGGCAAGGTGATTTTTTGTGCTTGAGCTTTAACGTCAGACATCGCTTCAAACATCGACACCAAAAATTGCGCCGACAATTTGTCTTTGCTCACCAAAGGGTCAGCAAAATAGCGCGTAACCACATCAGGGTCGCGACTCACTTTAGAGGCATCTAATTGCAATACTTTTAGAGTGGGAAATATTTTCGCTAGGTTACGAATGATCATAACTTGCCATGCAGGTGGTTCCTGCGGGCTCTTGATTGCTGCACCTGACAAAACGGCTGCTACAAATTTGTCTTGATGCTCTAGTAGTAATCGCGCCGCAATCAAACCGCCCATACTGTGCCCTAACAACACCACTGGTAGTCCAGGATAGCGCTCGGTAACCCGTTGGTACATATCGAGCACGGCGGTTTGGTATGAATCAAAAGTATTGATGTGACCACGCGGCCCATCAGAGCGACCATGACACGGCAAGTCCATAGACGCGACGTGGTAACCGCGCGAATTGCAGTATTCCGCCAGCGCGTTATACCGTTCGCAGTGTTCGCCCAGACCGTGCACAATCATAATAACGCCGCTTGCCGAACGTTTATTGCTTTGCCAATCTCGGTAATACAGGCCGTTTTCTAAATGCTCTCTTACTGTGCTCATACTCAATGCTCTGCCAGTGGACTTAAACTACTGCGGTCACGACTCATGCGCGTCCACAGCCCAAAGTTAAAAACAAAATTAAAATAGAAAGTTGCTACTACAGTTGGAGCGCAGATCGCTGTACATATCGTGCGCGCCCGCCAGAATTTAAAGTATAGATTAGCCGGCTACAAGCTAAAGTTGTTTATTTGGGTGTACGCCATTCACGTAACCCATAAAGGGCGGGTGGATTGAATACCCAAGCAACTCTTGTGCCCTAACGGGTAAGTGCTTAGCCGTGTCTCGCGGCACCGCCAACAGTTGATTTTCGAGTTGGCGTGCCCACCCCGGGCAGTATTGCGGGGTAATAATGGTGCGTGTGCGGGTCGACTTATTCGCGCCCCCGCGATGCCAGAGTGTGCCCTTAGCTAGCATTAGCGAGCCTCGCGGGAGCAACGCCTTTACCGCATCGGGGTGAGCGCCTGTGTCTTGATTGTTGTCCACCGGACTCTTAGTGCTTAGCACTTGGTCGTTGATGGCCCCTTGCACTCGCTCCAACGGAGACTCCCAGAGATGGCTACCCAGCAATAGTTCCGTAGCTCCGTTGTCATCAGTAGTGCTGTCCAGCGCCCAAAAGGCACTCACTCCATAGGCAGGTCTTGGCCACGGAATCTCGATATGACCATCGTCGGTGTGCCACGGTTGTGCCGATTCGCCAGGTTGCAGGCGAATGGCGAGCATGGCTGAGAGCAAACAGGAACGGCCTAGATGATGCTCCGCAAAGCCCAGCGCCAGCGGATGCAGCGCAAGATCAACAAACTCGACGCCTTTGGCCATTAGCGCATACACGCGATTTGACTTAACACCTTCAAAATCGTTGCGGCCAGTAATGTTCGCCACTAGGTGCGGCTGCAATGCAGACTCCAGCAGTTCGAGTTGTTGTTCCGACAAAACATTTTTAAAGATTACACAGCCATGTTCGGCGTAATCCGCCAAGCTCGCCTCTATGGCGTCAGCAATCGGCGCTTGCGGGTCATAGTCAAATACAGGTGGGCTGGTAATTTGAGACGTCATAAGAAGCGTTCCGAATAGTTTAACTGCGATGAACGTAGCATTTTGCGGCGATGGCCAAATGAGCTACGTGCGAGCTAAGAACAGTAATCTTAAAGGCATTGGCGCAACGGATAAACTTTTTTGCCATAGTATGGCATTCTAAGCGCCGCCGAACAGGGCAATATCAAAACTCTTAACTGCGTGAATTATGCGCTTTGCTTGCTTATAAAAATGACGTCAACGCAATCACCAGCTCTCGGCTATGAGATTTTACCCGTAACACCCTTCGCGCAAAACTGCAGCATTGTGTGGTGCACGCAATCCAAATTAGCGGCGGTGGTAGATCCAGGCGGTGAAATAGGTCGTATCCGACAGCGGCTAGAAGCCTTAGGGTTAGAACTGGATAAAATTCTCATCACCCATGCGCATTTAGATCACGCGGGTGGCACGGCCAGCTTGGCGCGTCAAACCGGAGTACCGATTATTGGTCCGCACAAAGACGACCAGTTTTGGATTGACCTACTTCCGCAGCAATGTAAGCAGTTTGGCTTTGAAGGCGATAAATTCACGCCCGACCAATGGTTAAAGGGCGGCGAAACCATTGAGCTTGGTAAACTCAAATTTAACGTGGTGCATTGCCCCGGGCATACCCCGGGCCATGTAGTGTTTGTAGAGATGGCACAACGATTCGCGTTGGTCGGTGATGTGTTGTTTCAGGGCTCCATTGGCCGCTCTGACTTTCCGCGCGGCAATCAAGCGCAACTCGTACGCTCAATCCGCAAAGGTCTATTTCCACTGGGCGATAATATCCGCTTTATTCCTGGCCACGGACCCATGTCGACGTTTGGACAAGAACGTAAAACGAATCCTTTCGTGGCCGATCAACGCTTTGGATAAATGCTATAGAGCGTTTGCAGTTAGTGCCCCAAAAATAAATACGAGCCCTGCGCATGCACTTTTTTAGCTAGCATCGCGTGATTACGCTGCTCCACACCCTGCTGGAACTGACGCGCGAGCGCGACCACTTCGCTCGAGCGTTCAGTGCGACGCAACACTTCACCCACCATTTGTACGTCTTCGAGTAAGGTGTCGACAATGTGTTCATCAAACTCGATAGTATTAAACCGCTCGTCTACATCTTTCATTTTAGTCGCCTGATCGAACACAGCGAAAAGCTCATCGAGCTTTTGCTCAGGCCGAGTCATAAGCTCGCTGCACACCCGCCACTCTTGGGCTGCCAGCAAATGCGTCCATACAAATTTGGCCAACTTTTGTGCTTGCTCTGGGGCCGTATCATGCAACTCAACAAAAATTTGCACGACCTCAGGCGTCGCTTTTAAATGTTTTGCGATGGCCGCATAGTCATGGAAGCGCTCGGGCTCACCCGTGCGCTGGTACTCGAGCAACATCTCTTGTCCCTTGTCTTCTAAGCTATTGCGCGCCCCTGGAAAATCCAAGGCCAACTTCGACCATGCAGCCAAGCAATTACTGAGTCTAATGGCATAGAACGCCATGGGGTCAATGTAACGCGACTCATCAAAAAACCGCGCATAAAAGCGCGCCGCATTGGTGAAGTCACCGGCCTCATGCGCGGTGTGAGCGTTCTCTAGCAACTTAATAATTTCGGGCGGTTCCATGCTCAATACTCGCAGACAAATAATTTAATAGAAAATAGGTTAAATGGGGGGGTGGCAAAATAGCGTTAATTATTGCTAAGAAAGCCGCGTGGTTGACACCTGCGTGATAAACCTCTTTATTAGGGGTGAGGCTACACTGTTTCATGACCGCAGCAACACACTAACGTCAATGCAGAACAAATAGCGAACAACAACGCCAACTAAAGGTAATCTCTTATGACATATTTTAAATGGGCTCGTGTGAGCATGTTTACTTTATTGCTGTTTTCATTCGCAAATACTCATGCCGAAGTGGTGGTGGCCAGTGCAGACCACTACACTTTAAAACACCAAGCGGAGAGTAGCGACGCCCCTGACGTTGTGTGGGCGCGACTGATTTCACCCAATGAATGGTGGCACCCCGACCACACGTATTCAGGGTCGGCGGAGAATCTGAGTTTAGACCCACAAGCGGGTGGCTTATGGCGCGAAGACTGGCCTGACGGTTCGGTGGTGCATGGTTCTGTGTTGCTCATCACGCCAGGCACAACGTTACGCTTAAATGCGCCGTTTGGGCCTTTGCAAGAAATGGCCGTGTCGGTGGTATGGACTATACAACTTGAAGCCACCGACACAGGCACCCGCGTAATGTTTACCGAAATCGCCAATGGCACCACGGCCAGCAATCTCGACAAACTCGCACCCGCGGTGGATTTTGTAAAACAACAGGCAATCAGCCGCTTAACCGATCCGCTGCCGGTTACCCCCTAGCCCAAAACCGATCACCTCGGTTTAGTTAAAGACTATTTGTTGAGAACTATTTGCGGAACTTGAGCACGCTGCGGTCGGTGTTGTAGCGATTTTTCTCTTCGAACACCGACGACACTTTATCGTCGTTCGGGTTAAGCAAAAAGTCCGCCTGAGCCTCTAATGTAAAGCCAGCCGCCGTTAGATCGTCGATCAACGCCTGAGGATCAACACGGTGAACACTCTTGCCCACCACGGCATTGTCGGCGCCTGCTGGCGCATTCGCGTCAATCACTC
>CAYGNS010000213.1:0-5151 GCA_964351295.1 uncultured Gammaproteobacteria bacterium | reverse complement strand
GTTTGGTGTAGTGGGTGGTAGAGCTGGTGGCGCCGCATTTATTGATGCATTACAAATCGTTTCCAATTTGGCCAACGTGGGCGATGCACGCAGTTTGGTGTTGCATCCAGGCAGCACTACGCATTCGCGGTTAAGCGAGCAAGCCATGCTAGATGCAGGTATTAGCCCCGATATGATTCGCGTATCGGTCGGTTTGGAAGATATTAAAGATATACAGGACGACTTTAAACTGGGCTTGCGGGCGGCTGCGAAAGCGGTCGCGGCGGGGGCTTGATATGATCGTGTCCTTAAACGAGAGCGCCGTTTACATCGGCACTGGCGGCAAAGCGTTCGATGCCACGCTACCCACCGTGGTATTTTTACACGGTAGTGGCATGGATCATCGAGCTTGGGCATTGCAAACACGTTGGTTTGCTTTTCACGGTTATAACGTGCTCGCGCCTGATTTTCCTGGGCACAGCTTATCGGCGGGCAGTCCTTTAACGTCGATTGAGGATTCCGCCCACTGGCTTGGGCAATTATTCGATGCGCTCGAGATTAAGGCCGCACACATCGTGGGTCACTCGCAGGGGTTTTTAACTGCTCTGGAATTAGCTGCTAATGCGCCTGAGCGAGTATTGTCATTGACGGGTATTGGCACGGCGGCGGCCATTCCCGTTAATTCCGCGTTAATTGAAACGGCACAGAAGTCGGCACGTCAAGCTGCATTAATGATGTTGCAGTGGGGTTTTGGCCCTAAGATTCATCTAGGCTTGAGTCCTATTCCCGGCATGCAGCCTATTGCACTGGGTTTGCAGGTAATGAGTAATAATCCACTGGCCGTTGATCTGGCTTGTTGTGCCGCGTATCAAGGTGGCGCGGCGGCGTGTGACGTCATCGCCCAATTAGAGCCGACGCTGCCTGTTGCAATGATCTTGGGCGGTAATGACAAGATGACCCCCATTAAAGCTGGTCGAGCGGCTGCGGTCGCATTAAATGCACAACTCCATGAGTTGACGGACGCGGGGCATATGTTGCCAGTGGAAGCACCTCGTGAGGTGCTCACTGTGCTACGCGGGTTTATTGCAGCGCAGGTTAATTGATTCAAACAAATAGAGTTTTACAATGCAGAAAATCAAAAAAGTAGCCGTCATTGGCGCCGGCACTATGGGTGCGGGTATTGCGGGGCAAGTCGCCAATGCGGGTCTAGATGTGTTACTGCTCGATTTGCCGCAAGACGATCAACCAAATGCATTAGCTGAGCGTGGCTTGCAACGCTTGCGCGAGCAAAATGGATTGATGAGTGCGGCACTCGAAAAGCATATTGTCTTAGGCAATACGCGCGATGACTTTGCCAAGCTTGCTGATTGCGACTGGATTGCCGAAGCCGTGGTCGAACGGCTCGATGTAAAAAAGGCGCTGTATAAGCGGATCGCTGAGGTGTGTTCTGACACGGCCTTGGTCTCCTCAAACACATCGAGCATTCCGATCAAACTGCTCGTGGAAGACATGCCGAGCGATTTTCGCGCTCGCTTCGCCATTACGCATTTTTTCAACCCTGTGCGGTTTATGCCCCTGCTTGAATTAGTTCGTGGCGAAGAGACATCTGATTCGGTCATGCAGGTGTTGGGCGATTTTTGCGATCAGCAATTGGGCAAAGGCGTTATTCACTGCTTAGACACGCCTGGATTTTTGGGCAATCGAGTGGGTTGCTTTGCTATTCAAGCCGCGCTGCATGCGGCCGATGACTTGGCCATGAGTCCTGTTACGGCCGACGCATTGTTTGGTCGGCCAATGGGTATTCCTAAAACAGGGGTGTTCGGACTTTACGATCTGATCGGCATCGACTTAATGTCGGATGTGGCGCAGAGCCTAGTGAATACCTTACCGGCCACGGATGATTTTCATAAAGAAGCTGGAGTGTTACCGCTTATGGCGAAGATGATCGCCAATGGCCAAACTGGTAACAAGCAAGGCCAGGGCTTCTATCGCACAGGCCCTGCAGGGCGCGAGGTGATTGATCTTAAGACGGGCGACTATGTACCGTTTACACGCTCTACCTTGGAAGTCGCCGCGCACGCGGAGCAGCATGGCGTACGGCACTTGCTGGACAGCGACACCGTTTATGGGCAATTTGCTTGGCGGGTATTGTCGCGTACCTTACGCTACGCGGCCTCCTTGTTGCCCGAGGTCGGCACCAATCCAGTGGGTATCGACGATGCCATGAAGCTGGGCTACAACTGGATCAAAGGTCCGTTTGAGTTACTAGACGAAATTGGCGTGGACTACTTTGTGCAGCGCTTAGAGTCTGAGCAACGCTCTGTACCCACCTACTTACGCAGCGCGGTAGGATCGAGTTTTTATCGCGTTCATGCGGGGCAACTGCAAGCACGCGAATTTAACGGCGAGTGGCACAACATAGAACGGCCTAAGGGTGTGGTCCGTTTTAATGAAAAGCGCCAAACCCTGCAAGCCGTGAACACCACGCAAAGTGCTAGTTGGTTTAATTTAGACGGCATCGCGCTGGTTGAGTTTCACAGCAAAGCCAATGCCCTCGACGCTGACTCTATGGCCATACTCGCCGACGCGATCAACTCGGTGCGCAAGCAAGGGCTGCGTGGCTTGGTGGTACACAACGACGCGCAGCACTTTTCTTGTGGCGTAAACCTAACCGCCGTGCGCGGCTTTTATCAGCTCGAAGATCTGACGGGTTTGGATCAGTTTTTACACCATTTTCAGCAGACTTGCTGGTCGCTCGCACACGCCGATTTTCCGGTGGTTTGTGCGCCAGTCGGGATGTCCTTGGGCGGTGGTTTTGAGGTGGTGTTACACGCCAAACAAGTGATCTGCCATGCCAACTCCGTAATGGGTTTAGTGGAGTCGGGTGTAGGCTTAATTCCGGCGGGCGGTGGCTGCAAAGAAACACTGCATCGGTGGGTGACCCATTTAGGTGGCAATACCACTGAATCGGCTTCTGCGGACAACGTGACGAAAGCCGCCTGGAAAGCGTTTATGAATCTCGGTTACGGCACCACTTGTGCCTCGCCGTTATTAGCTCAAGAGCAAGCGATGCTACGCGACAACGATCGGTATTTGAGTAACCGCGATCGCCTGTTGGCCGTGGCTATCGAAGCGGTAAAAAACCCCATCGAACAGCAGGCTTTTGTACGACCTGATCTGGCGGCGCCGGGACGCGAGGTGTTTGCGGCAATGTGCGAGTGGCTAGACGATGCGCAGTCTGCTGGTAAGCTTACCCCGCATAATGTGGTGGTTGCGACCGAATTGGCGCGTATTGTAACGGGTGGCGATGTTGACGCTGGCACGCGTATGAGCGAGCAAGATTTGTTTGATGCAGAACGACGGGCCTTTTTGCATTTGGTGAGCACCTCGGCCACGCAAGCACGCATTAACTCCATGCTCGATACGGGAAAAACCGTGCAGAACTAGGGCGCTACAGAATTAGGGTGCGATAGACGCGTTCTAAGATTTTTGCGAGAAGGAGCGAAAGCCTAATGGCGAATGCTCAAACCCGCCATAACTGAGGGAAGCAAGCATGACCAAAGCCTATGATCAGTTAGACCCACAGGCGGCCAACTATGTGCCGCTATCGCCGCTTTCGTTTTTAGAACGTACGGCCGATGTGTATCCCAATCTGCCATCGCTTGTGTATAACGCCCAACGGTGGACCTGGGCCGAAACCCGCGCTCGCTGTGTTCAGGTGGCGCACAGCCTGACGCAACTTGGTCTTACGCGTAACGATACGGTGTCAGTGTTGGCGCACAATACGCCGGAAATGTTTGAATGCCATTTTGCCGTGCCGATGGCGGGTGCGGTTTTGAACACCATTAATACTCGGCTGGATGCGGCCACGGTGGCCTATATCATCGACCACGCTGAATCGAAGGTATTTGTGTGTGATCGCGGCTTACTTGGCATATTGCTTGATGCTCTAAAACTGTCCACACATCAACCGCATGTTGTGCTCATTGACGACGAGTTTGCGCATCCCAACGAGCAAACGCCGATTCCCGCAGACCTAGAATTTACGCCGTATCAGGAGTTGGTACATAAGGGCGATGCGTCCTTTGCTTGGTCGTTTCCGAGTGATGAGTGGCAAGCTTTGTCGCTTAATTATACGTCTGGCACAACGGGTCATCCCAAAGGCGTGGTCTACCATCATCGCGGCTCATATTTAATGAGCATGGGCACCATCGCGTCGTGGAATTTGCCGCAACACTTACGCTATTTGTATTGTGTGCCGATGTTTCACTGCAATGGTTGGGGGCACGCTTGGACGATGACCGCGCGAGCGGCTACCATCGTGTGTTTACGCCATTTTGAACCCGGCGCTTTTTTTGAACTGTTACAGGCGCACGATATTACGCATTTTGGCGGCGCGCCGATTGTGTTGAATATGTTGGCGAATGCCCCTGTTGAGAAACAAAAGAAGTTTGCTCGTAGTATTGATGTGATGACGGCGGGGGCGCCACCGCCTGCGCGGGTATTGCAAAGCATGCAAGCGCTGGGTTTTGATGTAATGCATGTCTATGGTTTAACTGAAACGTACGGCCACATTTTGCAAGCCGCGCCTCAGCAACACTGGGCACAGGAGTCGCAAGAACGCCAAGCCGAGTTGCGTGCGCGTCAGGGCGTGCGTTTTGCCATGACCGAAGCGGTCGATGTGGTTGACCAAGATACTTTTGCGCCGGTTCCTCACGATGGGGCGACCATGGGTGAAATTGTTATCCGTGGCAATACCGTTATGAAAGGCTATTTAAAAGATCCAGAGGCCACGGCTAAAGCCTTTCGTAATGGGTGGTTTTTGAGTGGCGACTTGGCCGTGATTCACTCTGATGGCTACATTCAAATTCGCGATCGGGCCAAAGATATTATTATTTCGGGGGGCGAGAATATTTCATCGGTGGAGATCGAGAATGTCTTGTATAAGCACCCGAGCGTGGCGGAAGCCGCGGTTGTGGCGATGCCCGACGAGCAATGGGGCGAAGTGCCTTGTGCTTTTGTTGAGCTTAAAGAGGCGCAAGGCGCGCACAGCGCCGCCGAGTTAATCGAGTTCTGCGCCAACAATATGCCGCGGTTTAAACGACCCAAAAATATCATTTTCGGGCCCTTGCCAAAAACGGCAACGGGTAAAATTCAGAAAACTGTATTACG
>CAYGNS010000212.1:0-5163 GCA_964351295.1 uncultured Gammaproteobacteria bacterium | reverse complement strand
CCAAAGAACCCTGCAGGAAAGCCCAACAGGCCTTCAACCAAAGTTACACCACCACCAGACAACGCATCAACATAACGTCGGTAGCCAGTACCAAATGGAAGCTTGTTTACGTAGTCAATGCTCTCATCAAACAAGTAACCACCCACCATCCAGTCAACTTTGTCTCCAGCTGTAGACGTCAAACGAATCTCTTGCGAGAACGTGTCGATATCGGTGGAGATTTCATTTTGAATGATCGCGGCGCTAGTAAAGTCAGCGTCGATGTTTGACAACGAATCAACGTTACGGAACGAAGTGATTGACGTTAGAGCAAAATTCTCGAAGTCATGATCGATTTGCATCGAAATGCCCGAGTTGTCTAGCTCGTTAGTCGTATCCGCATTACCAAAAAAGGTCAACGATTCTGGATCATTTGGTACCAATTGACCGCCGGCAAAGTTAATCGCAGGCACAGTAGGACCAGCTTGCAGATTCACTACGCCGCAGCACAATTCATCGATTGTGTCATAGTCAGCAATAAAGCGAATTTGTGTCGCATCACTTGGGTTTACAACCAACTGGGCACGAAACGCTTGACGATCACGGTCATTGATTTCAGTACCTGTCACGAGATTAGTCATATAACCATCACGTGTATTGGTGCTTGCCGAAATGCTAAACGCAGAATTGTCGCTCAGCGCATTTTCGTAATAACCCTTGGCCACAAACGCACCATAGTTACCTAGGCTCGCAGATACTTTGCCGTAACGCTCGCCAGACGGCGCGGCTGTTACAACACTGATCACACCAGCCGACGCGTTTTTACCGAACAACGTACTTTGCGGACCACGTAAAACTTCTACGCGCTCTAACTTAGGTAAGTCAGAAATGGCCGCCGCAGAACGCGAACGATAAACACCATCGATGAACACGCCTACTGACGGTTCAATACCAGGGTTGTTGGCACCGTTACCAAAGCCACGGATAACGAAATTGGTGTTGGTTGAATTTTGCAATTGGCTAACACGTAATGAAGGCACCACAGACTGTAAGTCTAGAATGTCTTGAATGTTAGATTGTTCGATTGTTTCAGCTGAAGTAACCGATACTGCAATAGGGATTTCTTGAAGCGTTGAAGCCCGCTTGGTAGCGGTTACAACGATCTCTTCGATTTGTGCCGATGCTGTTGACGTCACTGCTAAACCAGTGAGCACAGCCAAGGCAATACTTTTTTTAGAGAAAAAAGGCATCTAACTCCTCCTCGGATTGTTAAGAGCTAAAGAGCCGGAAAATTCCAACTCAAAGAGCATTACCAACGCAGGACTGTAAGCGCCTGCTTGAACTGGTTTCGCTATGTCTGTTTTACCACTATTACTAGTAAATCTAAAGACATTTTATAAGATTCAATACTATTTGCACTATTCACCTTTTGATTAGTCGTTTGCGTTTTTCCTTAACCTAACCCTACCCAACAACAAGCACACCAATTTGGTCGCAACTAGCCTTGGAAACTCGCATCGCGAGTACTGTGTTGGCAGCGGTTGCGCAATTCTATAATGTGGTATTATTTTTGCGTCATCATCAAAGGAACAGCACCATGGAACAACTCAGCGGCTTAGATGCGAGCTTTCTCTACTTAGAGACAGCCAACTCCCCAATGCACATCGGTGCGTTGGCAATCTACGACCCGTCTACCGCGCCAGGCGGCAAAGTAGGCTTTAAGCAAATAATGGACAACACCTTAAAGAGGGCTGACCGCGTAGCCATGCTGAACAATGTCCTTACCGAGGTGCCCTTGGGTTTAGACCATCCTTACTGGCGCACAGATGGCCCCTTTGATCCAGAGTTTCATATACGCCACATCGCCTTGCCCAAACCAGGCGACTGGCGCCAATTGTGTATTCAAGTGGCCCGCCTACATGCCCGACCCCTCGACCGCTCGCGCCCTTTGTGGGAATTTTATGTAATCGAAGGACTCGACAATATTGATGGCTTCCCACCAGGTTGTTTCGCGCTGGTTACTAAAATGCATCATGCTGCGATTGACGGCGCATCGGGTGTTGAAATCAACGAGGTCATCCATGACCTTTCGCCGGAATTTCAGCTTGGTGACGTGCCCGACATTAAAAAAGAACGTGCGCCCACCGCCATGGAGTTATTTTGGAAGGCACAGGTTAATAACATCAAAACGCCGTTTCGGTTTTTAGACGTAGCACGCAACACGGTACCAGGATTCGCCAGAGCGCTCGCGGGAATGGCGCGGGGGCAATTGCAGCGAGTGACCGACATTCCGCGTACCCGTTTCAACTCCAACGTATCGCCGCATCGCGTGTTCGATGCCGTGGAGTTCGATTTTAAAGACATCAAGCGGATCAAGGATGCGATAGCGGGCGTAACTGTAAACGACGTTGCCATTAGTATATGCGGTGGCGGCCTGCGCAAATATTTGTTAGCAAAAGGTGAGTTGCCTGAGGAATCATTGGTAGCCATGGCGCCGGTCAACATTCGCACTAAGGACAAACTGGGTACGGCGGGCACCCAAGTCTCGCAAATGACCGTTCGGGTATTTAGTAATATCGAAGATCCATTGCAACGACTCAAAGCCGTTAATCAAGGCACTGCCAACGCCAAAGAGTTAACCTATGCCGTTGGCGCCAAGTCGATGACCGATTACGCGCAATTCGTGCCTTCTACTTTATCCGCTGCTGCCGCTCGACTCTCTAGTCGCATTGGTCTTGCCAACCGTATCAAGCCTATGTACAACTGCGTGATCACAAACGTGCCAGGGCCGCAAATTCCACTGTATTTTACGGGTGCGAAAATGATTGCGAGTTACGGGCTCGGACCTGCCATTGACGGCATGGGATTATTCCAGTGCATCTTTAGCTACTGCGGACGAATCAACGTAGGAGTGTCGTCTTGTCGCGAGATGATGCCCGACCCCGCGTTTTATCGAAGCTGTTTACAGGAATCCTTTGATGAACTGTTAGCGGCCGCCATTGCGACCGAACAGGCGAACTCGGCCAACCCGACTGCTGGCGCTAAAGCCAAAGCGAGCAAAAAAGTGGCCAAAAAAATCACCAAGAAAACCAAAAAGGTCGTCAAGAAGGCGGCGAATTCGACGGAACCTAAGAGCAACTGATTAGAATAAAGTGAAAACACCGATGACCGATCAATATTTGAAATCCAACGGGCTCACTTTGGCCTATGACGAATTTGGCCGCAAAACCGACCCCGCGATTATTCTTGTGATGGGTCTTGGCTCCCAAATGGTGCAGTGGCCGCTGGATTTTTGTAATGCGCTGGCTGGAGCAGGCTATCGGGTGATCCGTTTCGATAACCGCGATATAGGCTTGTCGCAAAAGATACAGACCGATCAAGAAATTTCGATTCTAAAGGTGATGACGTTGAAGGCCATCGGGTGGCCAGTGCAAGTGCCCTATGATCTCGGCGATATGGCCTTAGACGCAGTGGGTGTCTTGGATGCGCTGAATATTGATGCAGCTCATTGGGTAGGTGTTTCCATGGGCGGAATGATCGCGCAAATTGTTGCGGCCAACCATCCGAGTCGCTGTAAGAGTCTCACCTCGATCATGTCTACTTCAGGTAATCCAAGATTGCCGCAGGCAAGCCTGAAAATTCGTGCGCAACTGCTCAAGCGCCCGCCAATTGAAGACGAGAACGCCTACGTCGAGCACATGCTAATTACTCGCAAGATGATCTCCAGCCCCGGCTTTCCGATTGATGAAACCGATCTGCGCCAACGTATTTTGATGAGCTATCGTCGCAATGTTTACCCCAAAGGTTACCGCCACCAAGCCGTTGCAATTACGGCATCAGGGGATCGCCGCAAATTACTCAAAAAAATTATCGCGCCGACTTTAGTCGTACATGGTCACGATGACCCGCTAGTACCTGTAGCGGGTGGCATCGATACCGCGCGCCACATCAACCACTCAAACTTGCACTTAATTGAAGGGATGGGGCATGACTTACCCCCAGGTTTGTGCGAGATCTTAAGTGGGCTGATACTCGCGCACACTGAACGTCACGGCCGTGTGCGCAAAGCGGCCTAATGAAGCGAGTCGAGCAGTGGATTAAAGCGGGGATTTAACTAATCGCAAAATCAGGCGTCTTGGAGCGCCGATTCACCACATCGTCCTTAGGTTTGCAATAAACCAACTTCGCCCACGAGCTGGGTTCGAACGGTTGCCACTGCCCTTCTTTCTGCTTGAGTCGGTCGGCCAAAACATACATCACAAGCGCGTTAAAGCCGAGGCCTAAATGGCTCGCTGGCACTTCGATGTTTTCCGTTTGGTCTGCCCCAGGTAGCGCTTGATAGCGTCGCTGCACAGAACCCTCCCAAGCCACAATCCCATCCGTTTTAGTGTAAATTGATGTAGTCGGAACGGGTGGTGGCGCATTCAGTGCTTGGCGACGCACCTGTTCAGCTGAACTGGGTGGACCATTAAGCGCTCTATATAAATGGCGCGCATCCGTATGGCGATGTCGTCCCGATATAGGACTGCCCAGGCTAATCACCTGTCGCACGGCCTCAGGTCTAACTTTAGCAATCTCACGCGCATACAAACCGCCCAAGCTCCAACCCACAATCGACACTTTACGGCCGTGTTTCTCGTGAATCTCATCTAGCAGAGAAACCATTTCCTTCTCGAGTTCGTCATCAAACGCCAGGTTACGTCCCAAGCCCCAACCGTAGGTTTGGTAGCCCAAATCTTGCAACAACTTACGCATGGGCGCGGTCGACAGATCGCTGCCCCCAAAGCCCGGCAAAAAGAGCACGGGATGCCCATCCCCCTTAGCAAATCGCTGCATGAGCGGCTTGAGGGCATAAAAACTTTGAAACTCAAAAATGGCGCGCCACTCCGAGTATCGGTAAAGAATTTGCTGGAATCTTCGAAGTTTTGTTTTCATACGGTCGTTGCACTGGGTTGAGTTATCACAGACTAACAGCCTTAATTTATTAATCAATACCATTTAATCAAGTGCCGGATATTGTCTTCTGTGCTTTCATCCCCAAAATGGGAGCACCGGCAACCAACTCGATACAACCATGCAAACAATACGATTACCTTTAATTGCCGTCGGCATCGGCACTTTAATTGCGCTGGCAGGCTGCACACAAGAAACCCAAAACAAATTCGGTCGTGCGGTGCAAAACTG
>CAYGNS010000211.1:0-5194 GCA_964351295.1 uncultured Gammaproteobacteria bacterium | reverse complement strand
GTACGTAACCGGCATCCACCGCAGCACGCGAGGCACCAACGGCAGCGCCTAATTTATCCGCAAGGCTTTCGATAATTTTAAAGTTCTCGGCGCTGCCTACACCACGTCCGCCTGAAACCACAATTTCAGCAGAGGCAAGCTCAGGACGTTCTGACTTAGTCAGCTCGCGACCGGCAACCGTTGTACCGCCTTTGGCGTCGGGCCCAGAGATTTGCGCGACTTCCGCAGAACCACCCAATGCCGCCGCATCAAAACCAGTAGGTCTAACCGTCAATACTTTAATCTTGTCGCTGCTTTGCACGGTTGCAATAGCATTGCCCGCGTAGATGGGTCGTTTGAATGTATCGGCCGAATCCACTGCGAAAATGTCAGAGATTTGCGCCACATCAAGCAACGCAGCTACGCGCGGCATTACGTCTTTGCCCGACGTAGTCGAGGCAACCAAAATGTGACTGTAATCACCCGCAAGCGAAACAATTAAGTCTGCTACTTCGATCGACACGCCATCCTTATAGTGATCGGCGTCGGCATGCAACACCTTGCTCACGCCGCTAATTTTCGCCGCTTGCTCTGCCACCGCAGCAGCGCCGCCGCCCGCAACTAGAACATGTACATCGCCACCAATTTGCGTAGCGGCCGTTACCGAATTGAGCGTAGCGCTATTAAGTTCGGCATTATCGTGTTGTGCTATAACTAGAGTAGTCATGATGTCCCTCGTTAAATGACTTTTGCTTCATTCTTAAGTTTTTCGATCAGTTCGGCGACCGAGCTGACCATAATGCCGGCCTCGCGCTCTGGCGGAGGACTCACGTTGGTAATCGTCGTACGGCGCGCAGGATCAACCCCCGTATCCGCAACCGCAATCACATCTAAAGGCTTTTTCTTAGCCTTCATAATATTCGGCAACGTGGGGTAGCGCGGCTCATTCAGACGCAAGTCGGTGGTAATCACAGCCGGTAGGCTGATTGATAATGTTTCCAAACCACCATCTATCTCGCGCGTAACTTGGCTGTTGTCGCCATCTAGTTTGAGTGCAGAGGCAAACGTTGCTTGCGGCCATCCTAATAATGCTGAAAGCATTTGGCCTGTTTGATTATTGTCGCCGTCGATCGATTGTTTGCCTGTAATAACTAGGCCTGGCTGCTCTTGTTCAACTACGTATTTAAGGATTTTGGCGATAGCCAGCGGCTCAAGGTTGTCTTCAGCATCAACCCGAATCGCTCGATCCGCGCCCATGGCTAGGCCAGAGCGCATGACCGTTTCGACAGCGGCACTACCAACGCTCACAAGCACCACCTCAGACACTGTGCCCGCTTCTTTCAAACGCATGGCCTCTTCAATGGCGATTTCGCAAAATGGGTTTAGCGACATTTTTACATTGTCGGTATCCACACCCGAACCATCGCTCTTAACGCGGATGCTCACATAGGCATCAACAACGCGTTTAACGGGAACTAAGACTTTCATGAAAGGCTCCTATTTAATTTTATCCTTCAACAGGTTTATGGCGCTCACTATCGCAATCAAGATCAAGGCAAATATAAAGTACACGGCAAGGCGAACCCTCACTCGGAATACTTTTACAAAAGCCTGATTGACTCGGCGGCCAAATATAGACACGCGCAAGCACAGTAAATTTCGAACATTGCCAACGCGGTACGTCATCACGCCTTCATTAGCAACGAGCGCAGAGTTTAGGCGAATCAAGTAATTCACGCAACTTATGTTGACAAGATCACATCTAAAAAGCAGTAAATGCGACAATAACTGCCGTTTTTTGAGCATAATGTTGACATTATAGATGGTTTAAGGCTCAATCCTGCCTATTGATCTATTACCTAAACGCCGTCAAGGCATTGCTTGCCAAGAATGCAACCAGTAGTCCGCAACAATACGATTCGTCGCACGCTTGATCACCCCAAACAAGGTGGCATGAGTGCTACGGTGCCCGAGGACTCAGCGCAGGACTACACAAGAAACACCAGTAGCACGCTCAGTGCCGAGCTCACCACCACACTCCGCGACGCCATTATTACGGGCGAGATCGCACAAGGCGCAAAACTCAGCGAAACCAAACTCGCAAAAGAATTGGATGTAAGTCGCGGGCCGTTGCGCGAAGCGTTACGCAATCTAGAAGGAATGAATTTGGTGCACAGCGTGCCCCAACATGGATCGCGGGTCGTTGTATTGCGCCCTGATACGGTATTGCAGATTTATGATGCACGCGAAGCGCTTGAGAGCAAAGCCGCTGCGCTTGCGGCCATCAATATGCCGTCGCGAGAGATTGATGAGCTGCATCGACTCAACGACGCCGCAACACGGCAGATGAAAGAAACATCGGGGACGTTTTTTGCCGCAGAAAACGATTATGCATTTCATGAAAAGCTAATTAAAGGCAGCCGCAATAAGGTTATCGAACGTGCCCTACTCTTAGAACTGTATAATTTAATTAAAATGTTTCGATATCAAAACAACTTCGCGAGTACGAGCTCGAGTAACGCACTAATCGTGCATCGACAAATTGCTTATGCCATCGAGCAACGCGATGCCGTGCTCGCTGAAGTAACAGTTCGGCGACACATTGCGCAAGCCCGTGAACGCATCGCGCGCAAATTCAATCAAACGACGACCTAAAACCCAACAAGTTTAAACGATCCCTTAAATGCATTTTGGGTGGTTGATGCCACCTTGCAACGAACCAATCTGAGTGAACAACTGGAGTTAACTATGAGCGAAGTGATCCAACGCGAGAGCATGGAATATGATGTAGTAGTGGTGGGCGGCGGACCCGCTGGCATGGCGACTGCTATCAAACTCAAACAACTTGCGAATGAGGCCAACACCGAGCTCAACATCTGCTTACTGGAAAAAAGTGCAGAGGTTGGCGCGCATATCCTTTCAGGAGCCGTCATCGAACCACGGGCATTGAATGAGTTGTTCCCTGATTGGCAAGCACTGGGTGCACCGTTAGATACGCCTGTAAAGCGCGACGAAATGCACATGTTCAGCGAGACGGGTTCAACCAAATTTCCTGGCTTGATGATCCCGCCTGCCATGCACAATCGCGGCAACTATATTGTCAGTTTGTCGAAGGTTGTGCGCTGGCTAGGCGAACAAGCTGAAGCACTGGGCATCGAAATCTACCCCGGCTTTGCAGGGGCGGAAGTGCTGTACAACGATGATGGCAGCGTCAAAGGCGTCGCGACTCCCAACAACGGGGTTAACCCTGATGGTTCGCACAAGCCGCACTTTGAACCCGGCATGGAATTGCACGCAAAATACACGGTGTTCGCCGAAGGGTGTCGTGGACAACTCGGTAAGGAGTTAATCAAAAAGTTTGACCTTGCAGCAGATGCCGACGCACAACACTACGGCATTGGATTTAAAGAACTGTGGGAAATTGATCCCAGCCAACACGAAGAGGGTTTGGTGCTGCATGGATCAGGGTGGCCTTTAACCAATGGGTTGAGTGGCGGTTGCTTTATGTATCATCTAAAAGGCAATTTAGTAACGCTGGGCCTGATTCTGGATCTCAATTACAGCAATCCTCACGTGAGCCCTTTTGACGAATTTCAGCGAATGAAACACCATCCGCAATTTGCCAAAGTTTTAAGTGGTGGGAAGCGACTGGGCTATGGCGCACGCGCTTTGTCGAAAGGTGGATGGAACTCGCTCGGTAAAATGAGTTTCCCTGGTGGCTTATTGGTGGGTTGCGATGCAGGCACTTTAAACCCAGCGAAAATAAAAGGCACGCACACGGCGATGAAGTCCGGTATGGTCGCCGCACAAGTGCTGTTCGATCACCTTAGCACCGAAGGCGCAGCCGGCTTAACCTTGAGTCAGTTCGATACTGCGTTCAGAAGTTCTTGGGCAGGCAAAGAGCTTAAAAAGACGCGTTCGTTTAGCCCCGCGATTCATAAGTTTGGCGCATGGTTGGGCGGCACGTATGGTTTTATTGAGCAAATACTGGGCGGCTTTATGCCAACCATACACGACAACCATGCAGATCACGCGCAATTAAAAAAGGCGGCGGATTGTGAACCCATCAACTACCCCAAACCCGATGGCAAATTGAGCTTTGACAAGCCCTCCTCGGTGTTTTTGTCGAACACCTATCACGAGGAAAATATCTTTTGTCATTTAACGCTTAAAGACCAAAGTGTTCCTATTGAGATCAATTTAGCCGATTACGATGCCCCAGAGCAACGTTACTGCCCGGCTGGCGTCTACGAGATTATTGGCGTGGCTGAAGGCAAGCCGGCTTTGCAGATTAATGGGCAAAACTGCATCCATTGTAAAACCTGCGACATTAAAGATCCGACCCAAAACATTGTGTGGATTGCGCCAGAAGGCGGCGGTGGCCCCAGCTACTCTAATATGTAGTTGCTGGAGGCCACGTCGAGAGCTTTTTTTGGGAGGGGACACTTGGATTCAATAGGTGTTCCCAACCACTTTAAAAACGCTCTCGTACAACGCAAAGTGGTATTACATTTAGTATTGGGGAAGAGGCAATTTTTAGTTATGCGGGAACTCCGTTACACTAGGCCACTCGATTTATAGACCTGAACCTTAAAGCCTGAGTCAGAGTTCAATATGTACGCTTACGCTGCCGCAATATTCACGAGTGCTTTTTTAGTTTTCCAAATCCAACCGATCATTGCTCGGTTTGTACTGCCGTGGTTTGGCGGCACGCCGGCAGTGTGGGCAGCGTGCATGCTGTTTTTTCAAGTCGGACTTTTATTGGGTTATGCCTACGCGCATGTACTCGCTCGCTACCTCAATATAAAACAACAGGCTGCCGTACATCTGCTCTTGTTGTTAGTCTCCTTTATTCAGCTCCCCATCGTAGTGGCGCACATCGACGTATTGGCTCTTGAGCATCCGCTTTTGGATATTCTCTGGCTCCTCACTTTAACGCTGGGTATGCCCTTTGCCTTGTTAAGTGCCTCCGCGCCACTTATGCAGCATTGGTTTGCGCAAGCGTATCCCGAAAAACGAACTTTTCGCCTCTACGCCTTGTCTAATGTGGGCTCGCTACTCGCGCTGCTGAGCTACCCTTTTGTGGTAGAAACAACCCTGCGTTTGAGCCAACAAACGTCACTTTGGTCGAGCATCTACCTTGTATACTTTGTTTTAGTGATATGGGCTGTTGCACCGATGCTGCGTTCCAGACCAGCGGTGGAAGGCTCTCCAA
>CAYGNS010000210.1:0-5211 GCA_964351295.1 uncultured Gammaproteobacteria bacterium | reverse complement strand
TTTTGTTGCCCTTCGACTTGGCATGTTGACGCGTGTAGATGGGGTCTTTAACGAGTGTAAAAGACTTAATGTACTGCTTGAACTCCTCGATCGACGCTTTAGCTTTGTTGTAACTCTCGGTCTCGCCTAGCACTTCGTCAGAATAGATGGCCAACAAGCCTTGTCCAGCGGCAAGACTGCCTGAGCTCATACAGGTCATCTGAAAGGGTCTTTCTAAATTAAGATCTTTGCGCTTTTCATGGGCCTGTTGTGCCACTTTAAAAGTCACCGCCCGGTAGCTCTCATAAATAGGGCTATAAGCCATCCCCAATGTTTGGCACAGAGCTACATCATAGTGCGGTACGATTTCCTTGAACAGATAGTGGCGGATTTCAGCTTCGGTCGACGAAATTGTTTTGGCCTTGGTGTTCACGTTGATGATTCCGCTTTTATGCAGTCCGCCCAAGATACGTTCGTCATGCGTATCGATGTATTTTTTGCCCTCCACAATAATTGACAACGGAATAATCGCAAGTTTGCGGCGAGCAATTTCTTGTTGGGGTAGGCAAGCAACCGAGTCGAGAATTAGTACATAGTTCATAGTCGTCCTCGTTAATTTGATTTGGCTCTCGACGTTGACTAGAGTCGATTGTAATCGGTTAGAAACTCATCCAACGGAGGTTCGGTAAGCGCTTCGCGCTCGGCTTGTTCACGGAGCGAGGTCGCCGCTAACTGCTCTAAAGCTTGTTCCCGCGAGCGTGATAAACCAGAGCCTAAAATTGCGCCGGCATGTTGGTCCGCAAGTTCGCTAACAAAGTCGTAAAACTCCTGCCCAGACTCAATAGCCGTCATCACTTGTCCCGATGGGGTAAGTCGTGGGTCCTGCGCTTTGCTTTGTTGCGCGGCAACGGCCTGAGCATAAGCGTGCCCCCCGTGCGCGGAATCTAAATATTCAGCCCATTCGAGGGTTCCGTCCAAGATGTGCTTTACCCAATCGCTCACGGTTTTGCGCGTGCCACAGTAACTCAAACTCAAGCCGGGTTCACGTCCACGATTAATAATTACACTGCGATTAGCGGCAATCTCGGCCCATTCATCAGGGCACTGCTTGGCACTGTGTGAGAACAAGCAATACAATACAAACGCATCTAGAAATCGACAGACGGTGGCGTCAATCCCCACAGGCAAAAAGGGATTAATATCGAGCGCACGTACTTCTATGTATTCCACCCCCCCGCGCGCTAACGCATGCACCGGGCGTTCGCCGCTGCGCGCTACGCGTTTAGGCCGAATCTCGCTGTAGTACTCATTCTCAATTTGTAAAATGTTGGCATTGAGTTGTTGGTACTCGCCCTCCGCGTCTTTTATACCGAGCTGTTCATAGGGCGGGTAGGGCTGCTGTACGGCATGCGAAAGCGTGCGGATATAATCGTCGAGTGAATCGTATCCAATATGCAGATCCTGCTGAGCTGAGTTGGTGTAGCCTAAATCGCTCATGCGTAAAGATGTGGCATAGGGCAGTCCCCACGTGCGCTTACCATAGGCATCGAGCTTAGGTGTGCGGTCACCAAAAAAGCTCGCATCAAGCACGGGGGAGGCTCCGAATAAATAATAGAGCACCCATGAATGGCGATGGAAATTGCGAATTAAATGAAAGTATTGTGTGGAACGAAAATCGCGTTCTGAACTCTGATCACCAAGCTGCTCCTGGTAGCTAAGCCAGAAAGCTTGCGGCAACGATACGTTGTAGTGGATACCGGCGATGGCTTGCATGATGCGCCCATAGCGCACATCAAGGCCACGTCGGTAGATGTTTTTTATCAGTCCGATATTGGACGTACCGTACTGCGCTATCGGAATGCTATGCGCGCCGTCCAAGCGGCACGGCATGCTCGCGGGCCATATATTCTCGCCAGGCATTCGCGCCAGCGTAAATGCATGTAATTCGCGCAAGCACTCTAGACTGCCCTCAATCGACTCAAGCTTGGGAGTGATAAACTCTAATAAAGCTTCAGAATAGTCGGTCGTGATCGAAGGATGGGTCAGCGTTGAGCCCAACGCGCGTGGGTGTTCGAGCTGTGAAATAAAGCCTTCTTGCGTATACCTCAGGCCTTCTTTCTCGATGCCTCTGGCCATACCCGTTAAGGCTGCGGTGGCTTTGTTATTAAGCCGAAAAGAAGTGTTTGATGTCATACGGTTTGCTGTCCACTGTTAAGGCGAGGCGCTCTGCTCTTGCGCCCGCCGAGTATAGCTAAAAGTGCTGAACGACGCGAAGTAACTTATCGCTTAGAAATGTGCATGAGGAAGCATTTTCATTTACAGTAGCAAGCAATATAGAGATGAGTCGATTCACATCGTTGTACCGCGCGAAGTGCTGGGCTCATGCGGATTATGTCGATAGCAGGAGCAAAGTATGCTTACGATCACTCCCACAGAACAGGCCTGTGGCGCCATTATAAAAGGAGTCGATTTGAGTAAGACTCTCACGCTAGCTGAAACTCAAGCGATCCAAGCCGCTTGGTGGGAACACCATGTGCTGAGTTTTCCCGATCAGGATTTAAGCGATGATGATTTAGAACGCATTACTTTAAGTCTAGGTCGTTTTGGTGAGGAACCGTTCTTTGCGCCCATTGATGGGCGTGAGCACATTTGCGCGGTGTCGCGCAAGGCCGATGAGCAAGCGCCGCTTTTCGCGGAGGCTTGGCACACTGATTGGAGCTTTTTGCCCAAGCCGCCGATTGGCACATGCCTGTATGGCATTACGATTCCGCCCCAAGGTGGGGATACGAGTTTTATTAATCAACATAAAGTTTTAGCCGCGATGCCTAAGGCGCTGCGCGCTAAGATTGAGGGACTGACCGCATTGCACAGCGCTGTATTGGCTTACTCCCCTGAGGGCGCGTATGGTGCGCAAGATGGTCCTGATCGCAGCATGCGAATCGTGTATTCAGAAAAAGCTAAAGAAGTACGGGGGCACCCCTTAGTACAAACGCATCCGGAGTCGCAGCGACCGATGGTGTTTGGCTGCTTAGGCTACATCATCGGCCTTGAGGGCATGCCCGAAGCGCAAGCTCTGGCGCTGCTGACAGAACTCTACGAGTGGCAAACGCGGGAAGAGTTTCAGTATCACCATGAGTGGCATGCTGGCACTTTGTTGTTGTGGGATAATCGCAGCGTACTGCATCGCGCCAATGGCGGCTACGCAGGTTATGACCGTCTACTGCACCGCACGACTATCTACGCTGAGTGACGTGTTGCTATGCCGATTAGTCACATTAATAGTAGAATTTCACGCAGTTTTACTTTCGCAAAACGCGCGCGTGGATTACGATGCGCGCCTTATTGATCGTGGCTGACCGTGGGGCTTTGTTATAAGGTCTGCAGGGTTCGTGGTTTAGGTGCCGAGCCCCCAATGTTAGCCGCAAAAAAGCGCCCCACTTTATGTCGAATCGACCGCTCACTTTAATCGAAAACGCCAACCTGTTTGCGCCGCACGCGATGGGGCACCAAAATATTCTAATCGGGGGTGGCAAAATCTTAGCCATCTTAGCGCCTAAAGAGTCCCCAGAAGGTGTGTTCGGTGATCAGGTGGCTCGCATAGATGTAGGCGGCAATACGGTTATCCCGGGCTTTATCGACGCCCACACACACATCACCGGTGGCGGTGGTGAAGCGGGTTTTGCGACACGGGTGCCGCCTGTGCCCCTTAGCCATTTCACTAGTGCGGGCGTGACTACGGTGGTGGGCTTGCTTGGCACTGACGATCTTGTGCGCACTACCGAATCAGTGGTCGCGCAAGTGTATGCGTTGCGCGAAGAGGGCTTGTCGGCGTATTGCTATACGGGCGGCTACCATTTGCCGCCCACGACGCTCACAGGCTCGGTGCGCTCGGATATTGTGTTTGTTGACCCTATTATTGCTGTAGGCGAATTGGCCATCAGTGATCATCGCTCGAGCCAGCCTACTCTTAACGAATTACTTAAAATTGCCGCTGAAGCGCATGTTGCCCACTTGATGACTGGCAAAGCGGGCGTTGTGCATCTGCACTTAGGTGATGGGGAGCGCGGCTTGGCGTTAGTGCGACAAGCGCTGCGCGAGTCGGAGATCCCTGCGCGGGTCTTTAACCCTACGCATGTGAATCGGCGCCGCGCCTTGTTTGAAGAAGCGTGTGAATTAACGCATCAAGGTTGCAGTATCGATATCACAGCCTTCGCGACAGGCGAGGCGGGTTACGAACCATTGGCCGCCGTTTTGAAGTATTTTGCGGGCGGCTTCCCGCCCGATAAACTCACGGTGAGCTCTGACGGCGGCGGTTGCTTGCCCGATTTTGATGAGCATGGCTGCATGGTGAAGATGGATTTCGCGAGCTCTTCCGCACTCACTGAGGTGTTTTATCAGTTACAAGACTCAACCTTGGCGATGGAAACGTTTTTGCCCTGTTTTACCAGTAACGTGGCTGACCTGTTGTGTTTGACGGGTAAAGGCCGTATTGCCGCGCAGCACGATGCAGATCTACTCGTACTTAATAAGCAAGGCAAGCTCGAGCATGTTATGGCACAGGGTCAATGGCATATGTTTGCCCAACAACAAGTGATAAAAGGAACGTTTGAATAAAATGCCGTCTCCCCAAATTAAAGGTGTAACGCGAGGCTATGTAGTTGCGATTGGCGGTGCCGAAGAGAAAATGGATAACCCCACCATCTTGCAACGCTTTGTGGATTTGTGTGGTGGTCGTGATGCGATCATTAGCATTATTCCCACCGCTTCGCAGTTAGACGATACGGGCGAGCGCTATGCCCAAATCTTTCGAGGGTTAGGGGTTGGCAAAGCGGTTGCGTTGCCAATTGTAGGGCGCAGTGACGCCAATCGCGCAGACTACGTAGAGCAGCTTGAGCGAAGTACTGGCATTTTTGTCACGGGTGGAAATCAATTGCGGTTGTCCACCATCTTAGGAGGTACCGATGTGGCGACGGCCATTCGTCGCCTAAACGCTAAAGGGGTGCATTACGCTGGCACCTCGGCGGGTGCGGCGATCATTTCTCAACATATGATCACGGGCGGGTCTATGGGTATTGTGCCCACCGAAAATGGCGTTAACTTGGCACCCGGTTTAGGGCTTACGAATACATTGGTGGTCGACCAGCATTTTAACGAACGTAATCGTTTAGCGCGATTATTGTCGGCTGTCGCGTACAATCCTTATTTAATTGGCATTGGTCTAGACGAAGATAC
>CAYGNS010000209.1:0-5236 GCA_964351295.1 uncultured Gammaproteobacteria bacterium | reverse complement strand
TATGCGAGACCGAGAGTTACAACAAATCTAAAGCGTCGATCGAGGACTTCAAGCAGTTCATTAAGTCTTTTACAATCGTTAAAGACCCCATCTACACGCGTCAACATGCCAAGTCGAAGGGCAACAAAACGGTCTCATATCCCGTTGCATGGATCGCTGACAAATTAAATTTTGCACCAATCGGCAATAATCAAAACGAAGCCATTTTTGTGGTTGATGTAAAAAACCGCGGTTTTGATAATTCGGTAGATCGCGTATTGGCTTACTGCATCGATCGAGTCGAAGAAGGATTGTTAATGCCGTGGATCAATATCAGCTATTCCGGCGATCCCAAACGCATGCCAGAATTCACTAACTATTTGAAATTACAGGCAGTTTGTCGGGCCCAAGGCGTTACCTTGATGACGGGAGTGATGACGATGGGCGCCGCGATCAATTTAGGGCCAGGCAGTATGTCGGTGGCCATCGCCCCTAAAAATCAAGATGTGAACCCTTAAGCGACACTTTACGATAACGGCAGCTGCAGAGCGACTGCCGGCGTTAGGCACTGCGCGGAATAAAAAAAGCCGTATTGATGTGGATCAATACGGCTTTTCGCAATTCAGCACACAGCGATGTAATTATTCGTCGTCGTAGAATTCGTGTAAGCGTCGCGCGAGCTCTTGCTCTTCTCGATATTCTTCAATACGGCGGCGAGCGTTACGATCACGACGGCTGCGTTGTCTCGCCTTTTTTGGCTGAAACTGATCAAAAAACGCGTCATCGTCAAGATCAATATCACCAAATAATGCCTGCGAGACATCATCGTCAAATTCAAAATCCTTATTACGTTCTTTATGTTTACCCATTGTAGTGGTCTCAGTAATGATGGAATTAAGTGCAGGGTACCCCTGCAAGTGCGATTGTTAAGTTAGTCGTCACATCCTGTAAAACGAATTATTTAGATCAATACGATCGAAAAACGCGATTGAACTTAAATCACCCTGAAAAAAATAGCAATGCTCGTTTACAGTCTCATTACAACGCGCCCCCAGATTTTCACAAGGTTTCGAGCAGTTCTTGAATTAGACCACTGCGTGGATTGTCGTGGTTATAGATGGCATAGGCTTTACGTTTAAAAACGGGCATCTTCGGAACCAGCCAAAGCTCCCCAGCACTTAGCGATGCGCGTACTGCCGGTTCCGCTAAATAGGCGTAACCTTTGGCTCGTTTTAATTGTTCTTGGGCAATTCGACCCAAACTGGTCATCATACGACTCGCGCGCACATGCGGAAACTCAGCAGCAAACTGCACTGCAAAATGCATTCCCCAATCGACCTGAATAAAATATTTAACCCAGTCGGGCTCGAGCACTTTTACCGGCTCGGAACTCACGAGCATCAACTTGATGGGTTTAAGCGGCTTGGCAGTCAGATTAACGCTCTGCGGAGCATCGTACAAAAAGGCGATATCCAATCCCCCTTCACTAAGCATCTCAACCAAGGTTTCGGCGCTGAAAATATCAGCTGATATGGCCAGATTAGGATGGCTTTGCGAGATTGCATACAGCCAGTTTTGTAGTGTGGTATCCCACAGACCCGAAAGCCCCCCAAACGCGATTGTGTCGCGAGTCCCATCCGAGCTGGCAATTTCTTGTTGGGCGCGAGCCCAGAGCGTGGTAATGCCTTTGGCGTACGTCATCAAAGCCTCGCCACTGGGTGATAGACGTATATTGCCGCGTTCGCGAATGAACAATTGCGCTCCGATGGACTCCTCCAATGCTCGAATGCGCGCACTTACAGTGGACTGGGAGATAAACAAAGCATTGGCCGCATGGCCAAAGTGACGCGTTTTAGCGACCTCCAAAAACGTCTTTATTGCATTAATATCCATGGCACATCCTATGTTAATACCGAGGCACTGAGCTGCGACCGCTCTGCGCTTGTGCGCACATAACGGCAAGAGTAAGGTAGACTTTAGTATTGCTCAAGACCACTCAGATCGCACCTAGATCTATTGTTATCTAACTGCCTTATTCGCGTACACGACTTTAGCACTATGGACACAATTTCCACTATTTGGAATACCAAACTTATTACCACATCTTCGGGCTTTTTCATTTCAGTCGAAGGCATCATGTTGGTCATTTTAGCCATGCTGGGCGGCTATGTGCTGAGCCACTTTACCGAGTATCTCTTAGCCAAGCGCCTAGCCAATAGCAAAATGCAAGCCGATGTAATCCACATCATTAAGCGTGTATCGTTCTATCTTATCCTAGTGATGGTGGCGCTAACGATACTCAGCGTTCTCGGCATTCCGATTACCGCTTTCGCGTTTGCCACCGGCGCAATAGCGATTGGGGTTGGCTTTGGCGCGCAAAACATCATCAATAATTTTATCAGCGGTTGGATTTTGATTGCGGAACGGCCTATTCGCATCAATGACTTTATCGAAATTGAAGGCAATATGGGCATCGTCGCTGAGGTAGGCGCGCGCTCTACTTTAATCCACCGCATTGACGGTGTGCATATGCTGGTGCCCAACAGCAAGCTGCTAGAAACGACGGTTATTAATTGGACCCTAGTTGACCGCAAGATACGCACCTCCGTGCGGGTAGGGGTGGCTTACGGCAGCGACCCTAAGCTAGTGGTAGAGCTTCTTCAGCAGGCCCTCAAGGGCAATGAATATGTGTTGGAGAGCCCAGAACCAGAATATGTGTTCGAAGACTTTGGCGACAGCGCCTTAATTTTTGATGTGTATTTTTGGAGTTATGTGTTGGGCAATAAAACGATGCGCTCTATTCGCAGCAGTGTGCGCTTTCGAATCTCCGAATTGTTCGCCGCGCATGGAATTGTGATCGCCTACCCCCAATTGGACGTGCATCTATTTCAAAACAATAGCAGCGCCCACGGTCACGGATAAATCGGGGCGGCGGCGTAAAGCGTAAATTCGCAGGAGCTTAGGGTGCAATTTTTATACCAGTATTATTTAAATAACGACAAAACCTCCGAGGCGCTAGATTCAACACAACCCGCAACCCCTGCAACGGGCTCCACCAGTCTTTGGCAGCATGTTGACTTAAATAGCCTCGATGCCAAGCAGTGGCTATTAAAAAAAGCCAACATTGAACCGTTAACCGCGCAAGCATTGGCCGCTGCCGAAACTCGGCCCCGTTCCTTCGCAGCCCAAGGTGGTTTATTAGTTGTATTGCGCGGCGTAAACCACAACCCCGGCGAGCACGCCGAGGACATGGTTTCAATTCGCGTATGGATTGAACAAAACCGCATACTCACCGCTCGGCTGCGCAAGTTGCTCGCGATCCAAGACATTGTGAACAGCATTAATGCACAGGCAGGCCCGCGCACCCCCGGCGAATTTCTCACAACACTTATTGAGCTGCTGGCCAATCGTATAGGCGACTTCGTTAACCGTTTGGAAGACGGCTTGGGCGAAACTGAAGAGCAATTGGAGTCGCTAGAGCCGGATCAATTGCGGGCAAAATTGGGCTCGCTGCGCAAACAAATTGCATCGGTGCGGCGCTTTCTTGCGCCCCAACGCGATGCCTTGGATCGACTCTTTTATGTCGATACCGACATATTAGGGGAACAGGATCGGCAGCGATTACGCGAGGAGTCTGATCGTATTACACGCTATTTAGAGGATCTGGATTTAGCGCGCGAGCGGGCCATTGTTTTACAAGAAGCGTTTTTAAGCCAAATTGCGCAACAACAGAACTCACGAATGTATGTGCTCTCGATTGTGGCCGCCATCTTTCTCCCACTCACCTTTGTAACCGGTTTATTGGGTATGAATGTGGGCGGATTGCCCGGAATAGACAACACGTTGGGATTCTGGATTGCGCTGGCGGTAATGGTCGTTGCCACAGTGGGGTTCGCAGCCTTTTTCAAATTAAAAAAATGGATTTAGTGGGGTGGCGCGCCTCTTCCTGAGCGGGGCTGGCCCTCCAGCGCGTTGCTGCGCAACCGGCCTGCGGCCGTCCCGTAGTGGCACACGGATATGCCGTCAACCACCCTAAGGATGAAAATTCGTTCCGGACGAATTTGTCGAATGTTGGTTCGAACACGGCACGACTCCGTCACCCAAAAAAAACCGCCCATTTAGGCGGTTTGTTTTTTGAGTGGTGGGCCGTGCGCGGATCGAACGCGCGACCACCTGATTAAAAGTCAGATGCTCTACCGGCTGAGCTAACGGCCCTTTCACACAAATCTCTGGGGGTTTGCTGCAAGCACTGGGTACTTACCACAAATCAGAGTGTACTCATTTCTTGATAAAAGCACGTGATGACTGCTGCCAAAAAATGAGGTGCGATTATCTTGGTTGACGTGGCGATGGTCAACCCCTTTTAAGCGCTAATTAGTCAGTCTTTGAACATTTTAGTACAGAATGATGACCAACTCGAATAATGCCACCACAATCGTAGACCAAACGATCGCACTGGTTGTGTGTTGATTCACTGCACGGTTGCTGTGTTTAGGCTGCATTGCGAAGGAAATGATCAACACACCTAGGCATACGCTATATAAACCCAACTTAGGCAGAATCTGACTTAACTCCAAATCGACCTGCGTGATCGCGAGCATGCTTGCCGCATCCACTAGACCAAACAGCTCGCGCGCACTGATAACACCCCCTAGCCACACCGCCAGTGTAAACCATGCTCCCGCAAGCGCCGCAGCCACCACCGTGGCTATCAACATGGGCGTAACCACATAGGCATAAATGGGTACTTGTAAATAATGCAGTGCTTCAAGCTGCCGACTTCGCTGCAGTTCTCCTAACCAATTGGCCGCTAAACTACCTGAGCGAGCCGCAAACAGCATACTACCCACCGCTGGCCCTAAATACAGCGCATAACGCCCACCCATGAGCGCCACAATGTCATGGGGACTCACAAACCAGGCTATCCAACCCTGCAAAGCCGTGTCCGTTAACAATTTAACAACCGCCATGGTTGTCGCACCCAGCATCAGTCCAACCAGAGCAAAAAATACGGCGCCACTAAAAAACGCGAGGTTCAGTCCAAACCAAAATACCCGTACCCGATCCCAACCACTGCGCGAGCTTTGAGTCGTTCCCCTGATTACCGCACCAACACTATTGAAAAATTGACCATTGCGGAACACGGCTCCGCGCCACCCAGTGCGGGGCTGGTGCTGCCTAACGGCGGGGACACTTGTGGATGTAGGCGCGTGTACAAGCTCCGCCAATTTAGCCATCAAGAGTCCAAGACGCTGCT
>CAYGNS010000208.1:982-5236 GCA_964351295.1 uncultured Gammaproteobacteria bacterium | reverse complement strand
AGTCGGATGCAAAAAAGGCATCAATCAACTGTTCATCATCTTCGGGAACGAGAAAACTGGCCATGTTTGATTACTTCATCTGATCGGTAGTCCACGCTTCTTCTTTCTTGAATTTTGTGGGCTCGCTGATACGAACGTCGCGTTTATCAATGAAGACCACGTTGTCGTCAACCAAGGTACCAAGGCGCTCCTCGATGACTTTGGGCGAACTGACCACCCCTTGCTCTTCCAACTGTCTAAAGCTCCACATTCCAAGATAGTCTCGTTTCAAATCCGAAACTTGCTGCATAAACACATTATTGGCTTGTTGAAGGCCAACTCGATAGCCATCACAAACTCCGACCTGCCATGCTTTACGCTCAGCTTTGTTGGTTGGTGCGTAAAACGCAGAGACGACGGGAGGTTCAGCCTTGCTTGCGAAACTTAAGTCCACATAGCTGCGCCAACTGAGTTTGCCCGTTGTAATCCGCGCCGGCTTTATGATGCGCCAGCTTCGTTTAGTCGTGGCCGCGCTTTGGCGATCCGTTGCGAGCTCCACAGAGCCAGTCACCTCAGTGATCACTGGCGGAATGATTGAATCCATCCGCATAACGCTTCCAAAGTTGAATACCGTATCGAGTTCTCGCTGCACAGCCCGAGTCTCAACGAGATCCGTAATCGCCTGGTATCGATCAATCGCCCCCCATTTTGCGCCTGAGACCTTGGCTTCCTTTTGAATCCCATTAATGCGTATGCGGGCGGTAACAGCCGATTTGGATGAAGTTTCAGCGTCCGTGGGAGATAAGTCACCGATTACTCGTTCTAAAACGGTCTGACAGCGCTGGGCCAACTCGTAGTCGGTTGGCATTGCCATATCGATGTCCATTATCGGCTCACCAAGCGGATTGAGCGTTCTTGTTCGCTCACCACAATGTCAGCCGCTTGTCCTATTTGGGCCGCAATATCTTGAATCACCACAATGGCCTCTTCACGGTCACTTGAAATAGTGACTGGCGACAATCGTATGCCTCTATTGGAGTGATCAACAAAGCGGTAGCCCAACCTCATTGATATCCGCTGCAACAGCGGAGCCGGGCTTCCAGCGTAATCCAGAACCGTTATTTTCTCACGAAGAGCCGGGTCCGTCGTCGAAATGGATTTATGAACCGGATGGTTGGCTTGTTGTATTTCAGCCACCTTACGAGTTGTTGAGCGAACTTCCTTCGCCACCTCAGAGAGCACCACCAGCGCAGGATCGCTTTGAGGCGGTTTAGCTACGGGGGAATGTAAGCAACCTGAAAGCGCGAAAAGCGATGTCAGGAAAAGGGTCTTGGTGTGGGGCATATCGCAAACTCCATGTTGTTGGGCTGTATTACATGAAGGTTGGTTGTAATAGACAAGTCTTAAAACGATGGGGGTTTTTCTCAAAGTGAGAAAAACCGGCTTGGTTTTAAGAATTGCTCTTAGAAGGGATAGTTCACAAAATGGGATTCAATTTAAGACCCGCATCAGGAATGTCCCTAAATGCTGTTGTAGAAAATCAAAAAACTGTCCCATTAACGTAGGGAGTCAGGCAACTTAATCAGTAACAGAAACATGAACCAAGCGAAGCCAACCAGAGAAGTAGAAACAGAAATCCGCTATCAGCAGGAAGCGAGACGTCTGTTACTTCACTACGCAAGCAGTGGTCATGCACGTAGTACGGAAGGCTTCATCGATTGGTTTAAAGAGAAGAGCGAAACCATCGCAAAGGCAACATGGAGGCTCTATAAAGCAGCGCTCATATTCCATTTCGAAACTGAACGCAATTCGCACGAGCATGGATCTGCTACCTACCAAAGTTATGACGACATTATCAATCATGTTCAGAGCCTCGAACATCCACAAACCATTCAACCCGCGCGTTGCAGCTCAAAGAAACAAAAATTCATCAAACCGGACGACATGGCAAAGCTACTCGATGAACTAGATAAGAGTCGATCGACCTATGCCCGATTTGCACAACTTCTGCTGATCAATGGAACCGTCATTGGTCTGCGGCCCCACGAATGGAGAAGCGCCGCCTTGGTCGCTTCAACGACTCACGACGCTGCACAGAAAATTGGTCTTCGAACACGCAACGGAAAACAAACCAATGGTCGAGCGACTGGGCGATTTAGAACGATTTGGTTCAGTGAATCGTTCAGCAAAGAGCAGCTTCGACTCATTAAGGAGCTGCTTATCTATATTCGCGATTACGAGCTTTCGAAACCAACCAATTGGGACAAAGCCTACGCAGGTGCCCGCAAGCTCTTATTACGAGCGAATCGCCAGTGCTTTCCACGGCGAAAGCGAACCATCGCTTTTTACTCGTCCCGACATCAATTCAGCGCCGATCTAAAAAATAGCCAAGACCTAATTTCCATTGCTGCCCTTATGGGCCAACTAAGTGCGGCGACCCCTGCGTCTCATTATGGACGAAAGGGTAACGGTTCAATCAGACCCAAGGATTTAAGAGTTTATCCCGACAAGGCCAATCACCAGGTCGTAGCGGCTCATGCAGAGTTGAATGCTCGAGCCATGGAAAAACTTCGTCACCCGGCTACTCAAGCATCATTAAGGAACGAGGACGTTCATGACTAGCTCATTACATTCAATGCCGCCGCTCTCAGCACTGCAAAGCCAGATCAAAGAAAGCGTACATCTTCAAGGCACCGTCACTCGTCTGCTCAAGCTCACCAGCGTTATGGGCATGACGATCATTGGTTTGATCGCGATCTGTGTTGTGCTCGCCGGCCTTCTACTCGCCAGACCGGTTCACAACAACTACTTTTTGCTCGATACCGAAGGTCGAATCATCGGCGGTGCTGAACCAATGACCGCGCGGCTTGAGACGCCAACCAAAGTGAAGAGCATGGCGGATGAGTGCATTAAGGCGTCTTTTAATATCTCGTTTGTGCGTTGGCGTGAAGAGTTGGCCAGCATTGACCACTGTTTTACTAAGCGCGGATATGAGGAATTAATCCGTCAGCTTCAACAAAAAGGCATTTTAGCCGAGCTGCAGTCGGATGGCCGTATTGGCAGTATCGTTCCGCGCCAAGCAAACCTTATTACCGCCACGCCCGGCCAACGAGGTCGACCCACGTGGGAGGTTAAAGGGTATTACACGTTGAGCCTCTATGTTGGTAAGAAGGCGACTAACTATCCTTTAACGATTGAGACACGGGTGGTTGAAGTTCCAATGAGCGAATCCGTCCAAGGCATGCTGATTGATTCCATGTCGGTCACGAAAGGGTAGGGCGATGAACGCATTGAATGAAAGACAAAGCCCCCGAAACCACTCAGCTCTGTCTGTATGCTAGGAGAACTATTATGACATCATTTTTATCCTCTTTACGTGCGGCTCACGCAGAACCGTTCGAAGAGCCTGTGAGTCTGTGCGACTACGACGAACCGATGACCACCAGTGAGATGGCGGTTGTGGCGGCGACGCGGGCGAAGAATCTGTATAAGCAAGAGTCGGCCCGGCGCGCCCGCTTAGAGCGCGAGCGATCAGTTTTGTTGGGGATATCGGTACTGTGCTTTGTGTTTGGTGTTCTCGTTCTGGGACAAGCCGCCACCAACTCATTCAATGAGGGGGATGCGCACGCGGATGAATTGCCTTCTATTGCGGATGCCGTAGACCAAGCGATCGAATCCGGTATAAACCAACGCGAAACAGATGGATTGGTGGGTTTTGAGCGTAGCCGAGTGACCCCCATTTTTGAACAACCGACCAGTACATCGACCTCTTCACCAGAGGAGGCAACGCCGGTTGAATACGCCAGCTCGACGCCTCCGAGCGGTGCACCTGCTGGGGATCGCTACGAGACTCGCGCTGCGGATACGCAATTAACGTACTACGGTGAGGAGATGAGCTTGGATGAGATTCTTAAAGCCGAACGCCGCGGACAAGTCCCTCATTCACAAAACCAAGGTCGCTATATTGGTGACCCGGTTGCGGTTCGGGATGAGCGAGTCAATGCAATCATTCGTGAGCGACTGCCTTTGAATGCGCAAGAGCAGCTGTACATTAAAAAACTGATTGATGATCAGGAGCGCGTTCTCTATGCGATGCCGGATATCGAGCAACGCACTCTCAAACTGACTTACAGCGATGGCGAGATCCCAACCATCACGGTAGCTAAGTCTAATCTGTCGACGATCTCGGTCATTGACAAATCCGGCAATCCATTCCCGATTTCGGATATGTCACCTAAATCGGCGGGTGGGTTGTTGGGTGGGCAGTGGAGGGGT
>CAYGNS010000208.1:0-972 GCA_964351295.1 uncultured Gammaproteobacteria bacterium | reverse complement strand
GCGGGTGATTTGTTTGATGCGCACTTGATTGATAACGACGGTACCCACGCGAATATTGCCAAGATCGAAGGCAAAGTGCTGAACGGCACATCCAATCTGAGCGTAACCCTAATGGGCCGCACCTTGCCGGCGTTGTTTAAGATCAACATGAGCCAATCATTGAATGACGCGCGTGTGATCGTCCAACTCAATTCAGCGGCCCCTGGCTTTGAGCATGTCTCCCTACCTGAATCGAACGCCGAAGCGCAACTGTGTAAAGCTGACAACTATATAGAAAGCATTCTCAGTGGCATCGTGCCTGCGAACGTGGAGCCGATTAATACCGGCATTCAAAACCTTCAGGCATTCAAAACCACCGAACATCACTATATCCGCTCGCAACATCAAATCGTGGATCCTGATTGCGATTGCCTGGTCTACGGGGTGGATAACCTGAATGTGTGCAAACAAAGCAACACCATCCCTAATGTTTTGTATGTCGATCGGAATACCGACCAATTCCAAACACTGGCGTTGGCCGGTTTAGGGGGTGCGTTGTGAGCGCAACTCAAGATCGCAGCCGACTGATCATGCTCAGTGTTGGTGGCGTCGCCGTCGCCATCGTCGCCATATGGGTGCTTGTGAATGCCATGAGCCCCAAAGAGCTCCGCAAGACGACCAACGTTGATGTGACCCTCAAAAGCCAGAGTGACGACGCCTTGACGGGGTTGAATCGAGACAACACCTCGGACGCCTACGTCGACGCGCTCGAGAGCCGAAATCGCGATGAAGCACAACGCGCGGCTGCGCAAGGGCAAACGCACGTAGATCGCTTAGCGGATGGCTACGAAACCGATTATAGGGAGCCGTTCGATCCCACCTTGCTAGAAAAGCAAATGAAAGCCTTGGAAGAAGAACAAGCCCGGCTACGCGATGAGCAGGCACGACTGGCGGCCAGCCGCGGAGCCGCGCAGCGACCACAAGGCATGACAG
>CAYGNS010000207.1:0-5236 GCA_964351295.1 uncultured Gammaproteobacteria bacterium | reverse complement strand
TAACTCTGCTTTGAACTCTGGTTTAAACTGGGCTTTGTGAGAGGCCGCCTATTCTCTGCCATCATCAATCTTCGCGCGCGGCTTGTTCCACGCGCACCGTTTTCACATCTATTCCAACAAAGCGTCTTAGTATGAAACGAGAGTTCCAGTTAGTGAGTGACTACAAGCCGGCGGGCGATCAACCGCAGGCTATTAAAGCGTTACTCGACGGTTTTCGCGACGGCGAAGCGTTTCAAACTCTGCTGGGCGTAACGGGTTCTGGTAAAACCTTTACCATGGCTAATGTGATCCAGCGATTGCAAAGACCGACCATTATCATGGCTCCGAACAAGACGCTCGCGGCACAGCTATACTCCGAGATGCGGGACTTTTTCCCGCATAACGCCGTTGAATACTTTGTATCGTACTACGATTATTACCAGCCCGAGGCGTACGTACCCAGCTCGGACACATTTATTGAAAAGGATGCGTCAATTAACGAACACATCGACCAGATGCGTTTGTCTGCCACGAAGGCCTTAATCGAGCGCGAAGACGTGATTATTGTGGCAACGGTGTCGGCTATTTATGGTCTAGGTGATCCGCAGGCTTATCACGAGATGATCTTGCATATAAGCGTTGGCGATATTATGGACCAGCGCGCCATCTTAAAACGCTTGGCTGAATTGCAGTACACCCGCAACGATCTGGAGCTCAAACGGGCTACGTTTCGCGTGCGGGGTGATGTGATCGATATATACCCAGCCGAGTCTGAGCGCTATGCGATTCGCGTTGAGCTGTTCGGTGATGATGTTGATAAATTGTCGCGGTTTGACCCCTTAACAGGGGTGGTTGAGGAAGATCTGAAGCGTGTGACGGTGTTTCCTAAATCACATTACGTTACGCCCAAAGTAAGGGTAATTGAAGCCTGTGAGCAAATTCGTCTTGAATTACGGGAGCGCCTAGAGCAATTACGCTCGCTGAATAAATTGGTTGAAGCACAACGACTGGAACAACGTACCTTGTTCGATTTAGAAATGATGCAGGAGTTGGGCTACTGTAACGGTATCGAGAATTATTCGCGTTACTTATCGGGCGCGGCGCCGGGCGAACCACCGCCGACTTTAATTAATTATTTACCGTCTAACGGTATTATGGTTTTAGATGAAAGCCACGTATTGGTACCGCAACTTGGTGCCATGTACAAAGGCGATCGCTCGCGCAAAGAAACGCTCGTTGAATACGGTTTTAGATTGCCATCGGCCATGGATAATCGCCCCCTAAAGTTTGAAGAGTTCCGTGCCATGATGCCGCAAACGGTCTTCGTTTCGGCCACGCCAGGTAATTATGAACTTGAGCAAAACCCCAACACCATTGACCAAGTGGTGCGACCTACTGGTTTGGTGGATCCCGAGATAGAAATTCGTCCTGTTGCAACTCAAGTTGACGATGTATTGTCTGAGATCAACAAACGGGTTGCAAAGAACGAGCGCGTACTGATCACTACTTTAACCAAGCGCATGTCCGAAGACCTTACCGACTACCTGGCCGATGCGGGAGTTAAAGTGCGGTATTTGCATTCGGATATTGACACCGTAGAGCGGGTTGAAATTATCCGTGATTTAAGGGCTGGCGAGTTTGATGTGCTAGTGGGCATTAACTTATTGCGCGAAGGACTCGATATGCCTGAAGTATCGTTGGTCGCCATACTCGATGCCGACAAAGAGGGCTTTTTGCGTTCTACTCGTTCCTTAATTCAAACCATTGGTCGAGCGGCGCGTAATTTAAATGGTCGCGCCATTTTGTACGCCGATCGAATTACCAACTCCATGCGTGTCGCCATCGACGAAACGGACCGTCGTCGCACCAAGCAGCGTGAATACAATATTGCCCATGGCATTACACCGCAAAGCGTGCGCAAAGCGGTACGCGATATTATTGATGGGGCTACGAGCAATGCGGCTAATGAATTGGCTAAGTCACGTTTGCCACGCGATACTCTCGATCCAATTTTAGACCCCAAGGAATTTGCGAAAGCCCTCAAAGATCTCGAGAAACAAATGTATCAGCATGCTGAAAATCTAGAGTTTGAGCAGGCTGCGCGCGTACGCGATAAGCTAGAAGAGTTGCGAGCAGGATACTTAAAGGGCTAAGCTCTGGGTTTATCAGCTAAGTATGGCCGGTCGGTATTTTCACGAGTTCGATTATGAGTTTGAAGGAATATAAAGTGGTCATTTATCAAGAGGGTTTGCTCGGCTCGCTCGTGCTGGGTCAATCGAAAGTAGATCCTGTACGATTTAGCGACTTTTTAAACTCCAACGCGCACGACGGCGGGCGGGCGGTATCCATGGAAAACGACATGCGACGCATGTTGTTGTTCTTTCATCGAGAGGCTTTTATGGTTGTCATGGAGCGCGATCGTCAGCGCGTAAACGAACGAGGAGCGCTATGAAGTACGCATCTATTATTTGTATCATCCTGCTGATTTTATGGGTACTGGTGGCCATTGTGGATATGTGGTTCGACATTGTTTCGTGGGCGGTATTTGTTAAATTGACGATCACGCTTGGCCTGTTGATGGTGGTTGCATTAGCCGTGGCGCTGGTTAAGCGCGAGTATGTGCAAGAGCAGCGCATGCGCAGAGATAAGTACATTGACTAGGCGTTTAGGCATGCAGGGTCATGCGGTGTTTATTGGGCGACTAGCCCATGGTTGAAATTTCTGGTTTGGAGCTGTCGCTCCTTACGCTGCTTTTATTGTTTCTAGCGGCATTCGTCGCGGGTTATATCGACACTCTGGTTGGCGGTGGCGGCCTAATCACCATTCCGGCCCTCTTGGCCGCAGGGTTGCCGCCGTTAATGGCATTGGGCACCAATAAATTGCAAGCGGTGGGCGGTTCCGGCACCGCCACCGTCACCCTGCTAATGCGCAAGCAATACCACGTACAAGATATCGTAGGTTATATTGCCAGCGCGTTTATCGGTGCTATTTTTGGTACCTTGCTTATTCAAGGCGTAGAGGCACAAGACCTTGAATTTTTAATTCCGTGTGTGATTGCAGTGATTGCGGTTTATTTTGTCTTTTCGCCTAAAGCCAGCCGCATCACGCGCACACCGCGAATTAGTCGCAAAGCCTACGGCCTCACGGCAGTGCCATTGATTGGTGCTTACGACGGCATGCTAGGTCCAGGCACAGGGTCGTTCTTCGTGCTAGCCGGCACAGCGCTAAGAGGGCAAGACATTGTCACCGCTACCAAACACGCCAAACCCCTTAATTTCGCCACCAACCTGGCATCGCTGTGTGTATTTATTTGGTATGCGAAAGTTATTTGGGCGGTTGGTGCGGTCATGTGGTTGGGGCAGTTCCTAGGCGCGCGACTCGGTTCAAACACGTTAATGACGGTTAACCCAGCACTGCTGCGCTACTTAGTTATTTTGCTCTGCGCTGTCATATTAACGTCGTTGTGGTGGCGTTAAACTTTGCACTAGTTTTTGCAAAAGTAAGCTTTTGAAAGCGACCCATTAGGCAATGAAAAGGCGCGGCATTTCTGGAAAGTGAAAGCGCTTGAGAGTATCCTCTGCCCCAAGACAATGGCGTCGAATAACAACTAAAAATTTGAGGACTTGGAATGAGCACTAATGTGGATACCTTCCTTGGTTCAGTAGAAACCACTTTCGATCAAGCGGCCGACTTGGTTGGAATCAGCGATGATTTACGGCATAAAATTAAGGTTTGTAATTCCACATATGTCGTGCGCTTTGGTGTGCGTCTTCGCGGTGGCCTTTATACTTTCACGGGCTATCGCTCGGTGCATTCTGAACATCGCGAACCCGTTAAAGGCGGTATTCGTTACTCTTTGCATGCCAATCAAGATGAGGTGGAAGCCCTAGCGGCCTTAATGACTTACAAATGCGCTTTGGTGGAGGCCCCTTTTGGTGGCTCTAAAGGCGCGCTCGTGATTGACCCGCATGCGTGGGAGCCACACGAGCTAGAAAGAATTACGCGGCGCTTTACCCAAGAACTGGCTAAGCGCCATTTGATCAGTCCAGCGCAAAACGTTCCTGCACCGGATATGGGCACCGGTGAGCGCGAAATGGCGTGGATGGCCGATGAGTATAAGCGTCTTAATCCGAATGAACTCAACAGTTGGGGTTGTGTTACCGGTAAACCGGTGAGCAAAGGCGGAATTCGCGGTCGCGTTGAAGCCACCGGTCGGGGCGTTCAGTATGCATTGCGCGAGTTATTTCGGCATCCCAAGGATTTGGCCTTTGCCGGAGTCACGGCGGGTTTAAAAGACAAGCGCGTGATCGTGCAGGGTCTCGGAAATGTTGGCTATCATGCTGCGCAGTTTTTGTCGCAAGAAGACGAAGCAATCGTTATTGCCGTAATCGAACGCGACGGAGCGGTGGTTAATCATGATGGCATCGATATTGATGGCTTACATTTGCATATTCACAGAAATGGTGGAGTGAAAGGATATAAGGGTTATACCGAAGACTCGGCCAGTGTGCTCGCGATGGACTGCGATATTCTCATTCCGGCAGCGATGGAAGGGGTGATTACGGTCGATAATGCAGCCGATATTAAAGCCAAGATTATTATCGAAGCCGCGAATGGCCCGATTACATTTACCGCAAACAAGATTTTGTTGGAGCGCAAATGTTTAATTGTTCCTGATCTCTACGCCAATGCGGGCGGTGTTACCGTATCGTATTTCGAATGGGTCAAGAATTTGAGCCATATTCGTTTTGGACGACTAGGTCGACGTCAGGCCGAAAATCAAATGCTGAATATGTTGCAGGCGGTAGAGGAGTTGGTGGGTAAAAAATTGCCAGATGCGTGGCGCGATCGAATCATTGAAGGGCCAACTGAGCTCGACCTGGTTAGATCAGGGCTTGATGATGTGATGCGTGAGGGTTACCAAACCATTAGTAAGAAATGGCACAGCGATCATCGTATTCCTGATTTGCGTACTGCCGCAATGGTGATTGCCATCGAGCGCATCAGCGACTCGTACAGCTCACTCGGGATTTAATTAGTTCTTGACCGGCGCATGCTGGATGCTCAGTGAGTGAGCTATGCGAGGGTCGCAGGCTCACTCTCCTTGTTGCTATCAATGGATTCCCATGGATTCCCGCCTACGCGGGAATGACGTATGAGGTGCGGGAATGACGGTGGCGACGCGGGGAAATGACGGGGGCGACGGAATTGTCATCCCCGAGTCGTCGGGGATCCATTATCTGGCATGTTGCTGAGC
>CAYGNS010000206.1:0-5281 GCA_964351295.1 uncultured Gammaproteobacteria bacterium | reverse complement strand
TGCCTAAAGGCATTTTAGCCATTCTAAAGAAAGCTGTGGTGGCAGGCCGTCCGCTGGATATTAGTGTGTACAAGGGCGATCCGCATGACGGCGAAGTGCGTAAAGACTACACCGCCGAACGTCCAAAGGCTAAGCAATACAAGCCCGGTAAGAAGTCTTACGAATCCAAACGCGGCAAAACAGGTGGCGCTAAAGGCACATCTGATTTCGCCCTTAAAAAGCGTGGCGAACGTAAGAAAAAACCAAGCGGTCAATAGTCCGGATAAGTTGAACTGAGCGGTTTAGTTCAGCTCCTCCGTCGTCATTCCCTACCTTCGCAAGATACTAGACACTTTGTTGGCATACTAATTGCTTAACTCAAATTAAAACTGTGTTTTAACGTGAGTTGCATATATGTATGTAGCAAAGCTGTTAGTTCTTGTAGGGTTTGGTTTAGCGAGCGAGCGGTGCTTTGCCGCCGAAAACACCCTGGCCGTCAACGTAGACATCCTGTGGATTGTTTTGGCTGGCGTTTTAGTGTTTTTAATGCAGGCTGGTTTCGCCTTGCTAGAAACCGGAATGTCGCGCTCAAAAAATGCCGTAAACGTGATGATGAAAAACTACACCGACGTAGGCATTGCAACCGTGGTGTTTTGGTTGATTGGCTATAACCTTATGTTTGGCGACAATTTAAGTGGCTTTTGGGGTACGCCCGCGATTGGATTAGTCGACGATTCACCGATGGGGCACGCACTACTGTTTTTTCAGATTATGTTTGCCGCCACTGCCGCCACCATCTGCTCGGGCGCAATGGCCGAGCGCGTTAAATATCATTCTTATCTACTAAGCGCCGCTTTTCTGGTTGCCGTTATTTACCCTGTTTACGGTAGTTGGGTGTGGAATGCCGATGGTTGGTTGGCCACGCGAGGTTTTATCGATTTCGCGGGTTCCACCGTTGTGCACTCAATTGGTGCATGGTGCGCACTGAGCGGGGTCATTGTACTCGGGCCGCGCCTAGGTCGGTTTTCGCAGCGCTTTGGCGAGGTGCGCGAAATTCAAGGGCACAATCTTACAATGGTAGGCCTGGGTGGCTTTATTCTTTGGTTTGGCTGGTTTGGTTTTAATGCTGGCAGTACTCTAGCCGCCTCTGCCGATATTGCCAAAATTGCGCTCAACACTCACCTTGCGGCTGCGGGTGGTCTACTGGGCGCCACCCTTACCTATATGCTGGCCCGACAAGCCGTGCTGATGACGGGGGTGGTAAATGGCAGTCTAGCTGGACTCGTTGCCATTACCGCTGGCTGTGCAACCATGGCGGCTGAATGGGCTTTAGTCACTGGTTTTATAGGCGGCATTATTTGCATAAGCTCTGGCAAGTTACTTTTACGTTGGAAGATAGACGACGTAGTGGGCGCCATTCCAGTACACGGATTTGCCGGCGCTTGGGGCACATTGGCGGCGGGGCTTTTCTTGCAAGGCGACCTGTTTAATCAAGCGCAGATATTGGTGCAACTCACGGGTATTGGGGCTGCTTTTGTGTGGGCTTTTGGCGCGTCATATCTTGTTTACCGATTGATCGACGCAGTGCTGGGCTTGCGGGCGAGCTCGCAACATGAGCAACGCGGTCTGGATTTTACCGAGCATGCGCAAGCGGCTTTTCCTGAATTTCAGGTAACCGTCACGCATCAGGTCAAAGGCTAAGATTCAATGGCCACGTTTGACCAGATGCGCAAGCGAATCCACGCAGCCCTGCTCGAGCATTTTGCCGATCAGGATTTGTATCGTGCTATGCAAATTTGGAAGAAAGAATTTGCTCAACGCAGCCGTTTCCCACGCCGCGAATTTGCGCTTGCAGTATCTAGTCGCCTAAAAACGGCTTCTAGCTATGAGGAACTTCTTGAGTCGATTATTTACGCCATGGAGGCCGACATAAATGACTTACCCGATGCCCCCTCCGATTCCAGCTTATTGGCGAACGACGCCGACCTTGCGCCAGCGCGAAGCTTTGGCGTGCTGTTGTCTACACTGGGTAAATCCTTAAACTTGTCCACTGGCTCAGAGCTGCTGCACCGCGTGTTTAATGCGCTCATCGACCAGCGTTTTTCCGCGGCATTGGCATCGGCGGTATTGCGCAATCTTGCTGTGGATCAAGGGCTAACCTTAATCCGTATAAAAGATGAGGACGGCTACACCAAAGTGCTCAATGTTGTGTACGTAGCCGCTTGCGAAGCCTATGGTCCAGTACGCGCTGACCAACTGTTAAGCGATGCGGTAAGAGCCACCAACCAGAGTGTGTTTGGTAAGAATTATTCGGCCAGTAATTTTTTGTAAGGGAGTCATACCCGAGTCGTCGGGGATCCATTTCCTAGCACCTCATCGTCATCCCCGCGCGACCCCCGTCATCCCCGAGTCGTCGGGGATCCATTTTCTGCGACGGTGCTAAACTATGGATTCCCGCCTACGCGGAAATGACGGCGGGAATGACGGAGTGGGCGTGGGAATGAGGGTGTTGAGGAGCGCGGAAGAGGGGGTTCGGGCTCTATCTTACTCCAAATTTTCGTGCTACCTTTGGCATGCGTTGCGTACAATTAACAACGAGTTGTCTCTAATAATTTTAACAATATGAGGAACACACAATGAATGCATCGAAAATTCTGTTAATAGTTGTAGTGCTTGTGTCTATCGTTTCAGCGTTCGCCGAAATCCCTTACTTAGCTGCCATTGCTGCCATTGTTGGTTTGGCTTACGGCATTATGGCGGTTGAAGACGATCGCCGTGTTTACTTTTTAGTAGTGGCCGTCGTTTTAGCAACGGGTGCCGGCGCTTTAGGTGGTATTCCTGCCGTAGGCGACTATCTCACCAGCATGCTCACCACATTAAGTGGCTTTGCCAGTGCAGGTGCGATTGGCGTTATCGGTAAAGGTATTACTGAGCGTTTAATGTAAGCAGCAAAAAAATCCAAAGGAGAACGAAACCTGTAACGGGTTTCTTAAAAGGGTCCGCTTTGCAGCGGGCCCTTTTTTATTGCGCTTTTCATTGTGCTTATAGGCGCACCGCAACCACTAAACTCGCACCAAAGTCCATACGCCAATCACAATAAACCCGAGGCCCGCCGCTATTTGTAAGTAACGCGGGTTGAGTGTTTCGGCCAACACGCTGCCCGCCAACACGCCTAAGGCCGACGCTACAATCAACGCGGCCGACGCGGCTAGGAACACCGTGTATTTGCTCACCTCTTTATCGGCCGCAAAGAGCATTGTGGCGAGCTGGGTTTTGTCGCCCAACTCGGCGATAAACACAGAGGCAAAAATCGTGAGGAATATTTTCCAATCCATACTGCAAATCCTAATCTAGGTCATTCAAACAAGGGGGCGAATTGTGAGCGTACCCATGCACTTTGGCAAGATACATGTCCATCCTTAAAACCACGAATGGAGTCCGACCATGGCGGTCACGCTGCTAGTCTTTTCACCCGAGTCTTTTTTAAATTGTCGAGTTCCGCCGAATGTTTGCTTTGCCACCACGCCAACAAAGGGTTGAAACTTACGGTTCCCCTCATGCTCGTAGCCCAGTCTTACACCAAATTCCAGTTCCGCTAATCCTGACCCCTCGCCGTAATTGGCATTGGTGCGACCGTTGGCCACAATGTCTAATTCAGGGGTAAGCACCCATTCCTGCGTGAGCATGATTTCGCGCTCTAGTTCGACCAATAATTGACTACTCGACTCCTCGCCCAAAAATACCCGCGCGTCTACTTCTACAAAATATGGCGCCGTACCAATATATCCATAAGAAACCCATGTGCGTGCATCCTGAGGGGAATCGGGTTTTAGGTCGCGCCGCACACCAAACTGTTGATCCCAAGTGGTATAAACGGCGCGACTGTATACAAGCTCGATGTTGGCTTCTTCTATTTCGTTATGCGCATATTCGCCCGACGTTTTGATCCAAAACTTATATAGATCACGGCCCACCCAAGCATCGGCATCCCATTCCAAAGTGCCTGAATCATGGTTTGGTAAATACTCCAACTCGGGTTTAACTTTGGTCAGCCACGGGTCGTCGTCATCCATTGCGAGAGCGCTAGAAGTAAACGTTAAGCCCAATAGCACTATCAGAAAAAGCTTAGTTCGTTGTTTAAGAGTACTCATACCACACGTACCTCTCTGAACATGCCCGACATATGGTAGAGCAGATGGCAGTGGTAGGCCCATCGGCCCATGGCATCGGCGGTGACTAAGTAGCTGATTTTGGCGCCCGGCTGCACGATTACCGTATGCTTGCGCGGAATATAGCGCCCGTCCCCTGTTTCCAAATCGCTCCACATTCCGTGCAAGTGCATGGGGTGGTTCATCATGGTGTTGTTAACTAAAGTAATGCGCACGCGCTCGCCAAAGCGAAGAATCAAGGGCTGCGCTTGGCTACCCTTAATGCCGTCGATTGACCACATATAACGGCTCATATTGCCGGTAAGGTGCAGCTCTATTTCACGGCTCGGTTCACGTGGATCAGGCGTTGGGTATAGGTTGAACAATTGCGCATAGGTGAGCACCGTGCGCCCATTGTCGCGCAGTCCTACACCAGGGTCGTCGAGCCGATACTGCGCGCCGTGGGCGAGCATATCTATTTTGGGCCCTACTTTAAGATGATTAAAGTTGGCGGGAGTCGACGAACCGTAACCCGCTGCACCCGTAGCAAAATCCTGCACAACCGTAGGCATGTCGCAATGCCCCATCTCGGTGTGTTCGGGCGTACACGTAACGGCGCTGGTGTGATTTGCACTCTGCTCTGAACTATGCCCCGAACTATGCCCCGAACTATGTCCTGAACTATGCCCCAAACCATGATCCATACCCATGTCGATGTGGCTCAGTGTTGCCTGTTCATCCATCTCGGGCAGCTGCGCGACTAGGGCAGGGTTGGGGGTTAGGGTGCCTCGTGCAAAGCCCGACCGGTCGATCGCTTGGCAGAACAAGGTATACGCTTGGTCGTCGCTCGGTTCTACCAACACATCGTAGGTTTCGGCAGCACCGATGCGAAATTCGTCCACGGTGACCGCTTGCACATATTGGCCATCCGCCGCTACCACGGTCATTTTTAAGCCGGGTATGCGCACGTCGAAAAAGGTCATCGCGGCGGCATTAATAATCCGTAGAAGTATTTTCTCGCCTTTTTTAAACTCACCTACCCAACCATCCGCCGGCGCTTTGCCATTCATTAAATAGGTGTACGTGCGCCCGGTAACATCTGAAAGATCAGAGTCGGACATCAACATTTGATTCCACATCGCGCGGTCCTGCAA